>JBBQKO010000193.1:0-7935 GCA_038327005.1 Chitinophagales bacterium
GGAAATTTTCGCCAAACCGGTGTTCCCAGTCGATGGTAAACCCAAGCCAGCCCACATAAAACTCCAGTGCCTTCGGATAATCAAAAATTCTCAAAATCGGTTTTACATTCGCCATGGATAAAATTTTAAATCGTAAATTAATTCTCCTAAAATAATCTTTCTCATGGCAAGCCTTCGTTATTTTATTTAATCCGCAAAAAATGCCCCTTCAGATGCGCACTGGTAAATCAATGTTGATGAAAATAAATTAAATATAACAATTGGGTTTGATCAATATCAATATCCTTTTGTAGCCAGTTAATCTAAGTTACCAAAGCCACTGTTGGTATAAACCCTTAAGTAAATCGCCACTTATAATAATTTTCATCTGCAATTAATTTGCTTCCTGTAATTTTGAAACATGCGTAAATCGCTTAACATTCTCCGAAATTCATTACGACTTACCCTTCAGGAGTTGAGGGTAAATAAACTTCGTACAGCCCTTAGCCTTACCGGTGTGGCCTTTGGCATCTTTTGTATCATAGGTGTATTTGCCACTGTTGGCAGTCTGGAAAGAAATATCCAGGACGAAGTGAACAGTCTTGGTAGTAATACCATTTACATCGACAAATGGGATTATAGCGGCAGCCCGAATAAGCCTTTTTGGAAGCTCAGGGCGAGACCAGTGATGAAATATGAAGAAATGAACCTGATTAAAGATCGTTCGCAATTGCTGGACGAAATCAGTTATCTCGTTCGTTCTAACGGTAATATCTCGCACAAAGACGATGTGATCCAGAACATATCTCTTTTTGGGATAGTGGAAGGCCAAACCAAAGTACAACCACTTTTTTTCAACGCAGGAAGGTACATTTCATCTTCTGAGTTTAACAGTGGATCACCCGTTGCACTGATAGGATTTGATAATGCGGAGAAATTGTTTGGAACATCAGAAAGAGCCTTAGGCAAATCTGTTGAAATAAAAGGCAAAAAAATGACCATTGTTGGTGTAATAAAAAAAGAAGGTAAAAATTTTATAGGAATGGATTTGGATAACTGTGTGATGATACCCTATAAATTTTGCAAACAAATTGTGGATATCGATAACTCTAATCCTGTGCTGATTGCCAAAGGAAAGGATAAAGTTACTCCGGCAGCATTCACGAACGAGCTACAAGGCATCATGCGGCAAATTCGACGATTAAGTCCAAGGCAGGAAGATAATTTTTCGCTAAACAGTGTGGAGGCATTTAGTAAAGCGATTAATGGATTATTTGTAACAGTCGATATTGTTGGCGGGTTGATCGGAGTGATTAGTTTGATAGTAGGCATGTTTGGAATTGCCAATATTATGTTTGTTACGGTGAAGGAAAGAACCAGTATGATTGGACTTAAGAAAGCCATCGGAGCAAAGAGTAGTAGCATTTTATTTGAATTTTTAATTGAAGCATCCCTGCTTTGCCTGATGGGCGGAGCCATTGGATTACTTTTAGTTTATATCCTCACATTGGTATTTACCAAGCTCCTCGATTTCCCGGTATTTGTTTCAATCCCGTTACTGGCAGGCACGGTCGTTATTTGCCTGATAGTAGGAGTTTTGGCAGGAATATTTCCGGCGAAAAGAGCTGCAAAAATGGATCCGGTAGAGGCGATTAGGAGTAAGTAAGAAGAAGCCCCCTGTCCCCCTGAAGGGGGAACTTTAGAGTATTATACTTTTGGGTATCTGCTTTGGATTCAGGCCTGTGCTCCCTGCTTGCTTTTCAGAGCCGATTGTTTTTACGCACATTTTAGCAAATTTATTTACAGGCAACTTCAACTTCTGACGGGGGCTCTATGGAGTTTTGTTCTTTTTGGTATCTGCTGTAAATACCGCATAGGCTGTCTTTGCTTTTTAGGCTCATTAAATTTTTCATTCAAATTTTAGCAAATTTATTGAAAGGAATTTCAGCCTTTGAAGGGGGTACTTTGGAATATTCTTCTTTTTAGTATCGGCTGTGGATAAAGCATAGGCCTTCTTTGCTTTTTAGTGTCGTTTGTTTTTCACCTCACATTTTAGCAAAATTTTTTATTGGCAATCACAGCTTCCAAAAGGGAAAGATGCACAATTATCAAAATGAAACTTTGCATTGCATTATTTTTGCGAAATGGAAAACTGTAGGAATAACTCCTCGCTGGCTAGCGGGAATGGAATTACAATTTTAGCCATTGAATCATCCTGCGATGATACCGCTGCGGCTGTTTGCAGGGACGGCAGCATTTTATCGAATATTATTGCCAACCAAAAAGTACATGAAAAATTTGGTGGTGTGGTACCGGAACTGGCTAGCAGGGCGCATATGCAAAACATTGTACCTGTTGTGGATACTGCCTTAAAAACAGCCGGCTGCGAATTGTCTTCTTTAGATGCCATTGCTTTTACACAGGCGCCGGGCCTGATTGGCTCGCTGCTCGTAGGTGCCCAGTTTGCCAAATCACTCGCACTCTCATTGGACAAACCCCTGATTGCGGTACACCATATGCAGGCACACGTATTGGCCAATTTGATTGCCGGTGAAAAGCCCTCCTTTCCTTTTTTATGTTTAACGGTAAGTGGCGGACATACGCAGATTGTATTGTGCGAATCGCCTGCTAAAATGAAAGTAATTGGCGAAACAATCGACGATGCAGCAGGTGAAGCATTTGATAAAAGCGCTAAATTACTGGGACTCCCCTATCCCGGCGGTCCACTGGTTGACAAATATGCTGCTACTGGTGATCCTAAACGATTCCAGTTTCCCGAGCCTAAAATCGACGGCTTAAATTTTAGCTTTAGTGGTTTAAAAACTTCCATTTTATACTTTCTAAAAAATGCCGGCACCAGCAATGTTTTTAAAGAAGCATTTACCGCATCGGAAGAAACCAGGCAACAATTCATTGATGATAATCTTGCGGATATTTGTGCTTCCATCCAAAACAGAATTATCAGCATCCTACTTAATAAGCTAAAAAAAGCTGCCAAAGAATACAACATCAATCAAATTTGCATAGCAGGTGGCGTAAGTGCCAACACCGGTTTACGAAAGGCACTTAAAGAAACCGGTGAAAAAATGGGCTGGCAAACATTTATTCCGGCATTTGAATACTGCACAGACAATGCAGCCATGATTGCCATTACAGCCTATTATAAATATTTGGAAAAAGATTTTTCCAGCCTCAATATCAGTCCATCGCCGAGAGCGGTTTGGAAACAAACAGTTGATGGTTGATGGTTGATGGTTGGGGGTTGATGGTTGTCTCAACCTTTCGGGGGCTTTTTATTCGTTTATGTTAATTCGTGCATGCGTGGCAAACAATTATTTTCAGTTTAAACAGTTTACCGTTTACCAGGATGCATGTGCCATGAAGGTATGCACGGATGCCTGCATCTTCGGAGCTTATCTTGCATCTGTTCTGCATCCAAGGGAGCTACACGCAAATAACTTCTTAGACATCGGAGCTGGTACCGGATTATTGAGTTTGATGATGGCCCAAAATACGACCGGCATCTTTGATGCGATCGAAATAGATGAAGCCGCTTTTGTGCAGGGCAAACAAAATATTGACCAATCACCCTGGAAAGAAAGGATTACTATTTTGAATGAAGATGCCTTAGCATTTAATCCCGGAAAAAAATATGATTGTATCTTATCAAATCCTCCTTTTTTTGAAGGCGATCTAAAATCAGGCAACCAACAAAAAGATGCGGCCAAACATGATACCACGCTTACTCTCGAACAATTGCTCCAGGTAATTAACCGACACCTTTCTCCCACCGGAATCTTTGCCGTGCTACTCCCCTATCACCGACTTGATTATTTTATTGAAATCGCAGAGGAAGCCGGGCATTTTCTAAATCAATCATTCCTTGTAAAACATACCGAAGCACATCCGTTCTTTAGGGGGATTTTACTTTTCAGCAACACACAAAGCCCGATTGAAAAACAGGAACTAGCCATTAAAAATAAAACAGGAAATTATACACCTGAATTCTGTGAATTGATGCAGCCTTACTATTTGCACCTGTAGCATTTGAATAACTTTTACAACACGAAAGACCACTTTTTTCGAGTGTGATTCAAGAGCACCTCTAAAAACTTACCTTCCCTCTCTTTTTGGAGTGTACAATAAGTGCGCTGATGTTTCGCTGAATAGAACTGGAAAATGTAATGCTAATTGTAAATTATTGTAAAAGAAAAATGCGTCCACCAATCGAATAAGAAAATAGCTTTGAGTTATCAGTGTCAAGCTCCCCTATGCCCTTGGAGAGGGGCCGGGGGTGAGGACGCCCTCAAGCAAATGCAATTATTAAATAGTAGTTCCTATAACTCCACCATATTCCTTCATGTAAGCAAACTCCTCAGTAACGTATCCTTCCTTCACCATCGTAGCTTTATCAATCGTTTTGCTTCCACCCGTTCTGATATCATCCAATACAAATTTGATAAGCTGTTCGCCAAAATACCGGCTGGCATCTCTTGGTAATTCATTGGGGAGATTTCCTACGGCCATCACATCAATTGAATTGGACAAGTAGGGTACTGTTTTTTGAAAGGTATTTTTATCCACGCCATAAACAGGATCATCAATGGTAGCATCACCGAGGTTACAAGGTACAGAACCACCTTTATCATCCGTAATATCCGCCACCGTCGTGATGCGAAAACCAGGCCGCTGCATATCTTCCAGTTCAAATAAACGAGGTACCTGTTTATCCCAATACACTCCGTTAATGAGTAAATCTGTTTCCGAAGTGAATGAGCCAAACTTACAATTATATTCTTCGGGATACGCATGAAAACTTTCCCGGCTATACTTACCCGTTACCTTGTGTTCATATAAATCACCTCCTTTCAAATGCACATATACCGGATAGGTAAAGCTTCGCTCCAGGTATTCTTCCACCTCCACTTCATGAATACCCAGCAGGTTCATAATCTCCAGAACACCATGTGCCACACGGCCACTACCTGTTACCACTATTTTTATATTGGGCACCTTTAATCCGAAGTAAGTATGTATCAGTTTTTGAAAACTGTTGACCGTAGCAACCCGCTGCAATTTGAATAATCCGGTACGATTGCCATAAGCCATCATTCCATTGTGTGCCCCTACAATACCGGCAAAAAATCCGAAACCAATAATACGGGTGCGATCTTCATGCTCCAGGCATTCGTAATCGATGAGCGTGACTTTTTTTTCAATAATGGATTTAAAAAGTTGTTGATTATAAGATTGCAATTTTTTAGTGTGAGAAAAAAACAGGTAAGTCTTACCGGCTATCAGCATATCAACCGGCACTTCTTTAATACCCATCAAAACATCGCAATCGCTCATGTCTTCTGTTACCTCCACGCCTGCCACTGTGTATTCTTTATCACTATAACAACGGATGGCACTGTGTTGGGCAGTAACCCTTACATCTGGAAAATTTTTATGCAGCCATTTACATTGTGCCGGCGTAAGTGCCACCCGGCTATCGGCAGGAATTTTCCCTTCTCTAATTAGTCCAATCGTAAGCATTCGTTATATAATTTGATACAAAATTATTACATCCTTGTTTACCAATGCAACATCATTGTCGTTTGGTGGCTGGATGGCAGCATTATTTTTCATCCGGCTGGCACATTCTCAAATCATCTGTTTAGCAACAACTAAAAGCAGCAAGGTTTACAGAGGCTTCCTCGCCAAACCCACAGACTGTTGGAACAGTTAGCAACCCCATGCTATTATTTGAAACATGCCCAATACAGGGAACGCTTTAGTCAATTAAGCCATAGTAAGTATCTTTGCTCCATGAATTATTTTGAATTATTTGATCTGCCGGTAAGCTTGCAAGTGGATAGGTCGGCTTTATCAAAAAAATATTTTGAACTCCAGAAACAATTTCATCCCGACTTTTTTACACAGGAAGATGAAGCGGATCAGAAAGATGCGCTTGATAAATCCTCCATGATAAACAAGGCACTAAAAGTATTGCAGCAGCCCGATCTAACGATTCAATATGTGTTGCAATTAAAAGAGTTGCTTACGGAAAACGAGAAATACGAATTACCCCCAGATTTTTTAATGGAGATGATGGAGCTGAATGAAAGGCTGACAGAAGTAGATCCCGAAACATTTAAGCAGGAAGTAGCGGCGCTGGAAACGGAGCAATATGCAGCAGTAAAAGGCATTATTGAAAACTATGTTGATGCCACCATTACATCCGATCAGTTATTAAAAATAAAAGAATATTATTTTAAGAAAAAATACTTGCACCGTATTTTGGACAGAATAGATGATTGACGTAATATTGCAGCCCTGTTGGAGATGAAGGTAAGAAAGTGCGGAACAGGAAGATTGCCCATGTGGCGGAATTGGTAGACGCAGCAGACTCAAAATCTGCCATTCGCAAGGGTGTGAAGGTTCGATTCCTTTCGTGGGCACCCAGCCAGCTTTTTAGCTGGTTTTTTTATGCCTATAAACGAGCCACCAGTAAGGGTTACAGCCAACCTCTTTTACTTTCGTTTATCGTTCATTATCCTTTGTTTTCTCAAATTTTGTTACATGGCTGAACCGTGAGTTTCAAGTTAAAACACTCTACCAATTTGAACACCCGCTCAACAGATTCGTTTTGTTTGGTGCTTGATAATGGAATCCTTCAAAAACAATTTTTATTGGATGTATCGAGCCGGTCTTTTTTATTTGTTAACCCTACCATCGTCATCAAATAGGTTTTCCAGCATATTGGCAAAAGTTCTTTATCCTGCATTCAAGCCCCTGTCAATAACCATTTCAATTTATACGGTCATATAGAAATTTTCTTAAGAAAAAAACGTACTCAAATCATCGGTTAACTTAACCTCCAATTGATTCACAGAAAGTTTTTTTAAACAGACGCTGCCTTAATCGGCATCTTTAGAAAGGAATAATATAACTGCTACACCCAACGGCAGCGGCTTTCGCACCAAGCCTGTATTTTCATTTCTGGGCTTCAGAATGGAAATCGATCAAAATATTTTCTTCATTTTTAAAACCACATCAATCAAAATCGATACTACTACCTGCTTTAACAACCTGTGCGTTTAGTACACCCCAACGAATCACATTATTTTGAGTGTATTGTACAAATGCAACTACTTTGCAGTTGGCGAGTTTATACCCTGGTGCGTTTAAAGTGTACGTTTTTTCCCATGTTGCGTTTTTCTTTGCTGTGTTAGCCGGTATTACATCACCAAAAATATCTGTTGCTGCAACCCGCATTACATTGTTGTGCCGGTAATTTTGAATCGGGTCTCCCAAATTATAAAACAGGCTGTTTGGTTGTGAATCATAGAAATTCGATTGCGGATAAATAAGGCTGTCTTCAACCAACAGTACAACGATGTTCAGGCTTTCAGAAGTGGTAATATCAAACTTCACTTTTACAGTTGCCGTAACCTGGTTATTATTAATAGTTGAACTGATCGCCAATCCACATTTTGATTTTCGGTCTAAATCATTCTGTAGCATTGCCAAAGATTCGTCCCAAATGCGTGTGCGGTTTACATAGGCAGAAGGGAAATCACTTGTCTGGAATTTCTGACGCATTTGGCGAACAAATACATATTCCAGAATATCACCTGAATGGGCAGTGATTGGAATAATTTTATTATTGTTTCTTACCATCGTATCGATCTTGTAAGTAAACTGGGTACAGAAACTACACCACATACCTGCAAATTCTTCAATGGTTATTTTTTTGCTGAATTTGTTGATAGCATGGCGGATAGCATTAAAACTGGCAGGGGCAGATTCTTTTCCATTTAACCTTGCTTGTGCTGTATATGTTTTATTATCACCCGCTTTAAAAATGTTACTACTTATCCGGTTTCCATCAATCAATATTTCACTGCTTGCAGTTACATCCCTATTTGCTGAATCAAAGACCGTAACTACCAGTTCATCCAATCCATCATT
>JBBQKO010000194.1:0-7910 GCA_038327005.1 Chitinophagales bacterium
CCCTTGTTGGCAGCCTCCATAATGCCCGGGCCACCGCCCGTCATAATGGTAAAACCGAGTTCAGCAATCCTTGCAGCAAGTTCCTCCGTTTTTTCATAAAACGGATGCCCATCTTTAAACCTTGCCGATCCAAAGATGGTAACACATGGACCCACAAAATGTAGTGCCCTGAACCCTTTTATAAATTCGAACAGTACCTTGATGGCAAAAAATAAATCCTTTCTGCGACTTTGCGGACCTTCTAAAAATGTTATTTCTGATTTTGTCATGGTGTATAAATTACGTCAAACTTAGTTAATTTTAACTTAGTCTCAAGCTAAAGGGTGCATCTCAAATTGTCTATGCTTATTTCAGTCGGAGGAGACACTGGCCGATGCTCAAACTTAATTAATTTTAAATTTAGCTTCAAGCTATTTAGGATCTCGTTCACCTACTTTCCAATTATTAATTTCAAAAGGATATTTCTTTCATTAATCCACAGAAAAACTTAAAATATTTTAAAAACCAGGTAACTTGTCTCTCGTTTAAAGGGTGCAAGAAAATAATAATTGGCTGATGTTGTAAACATATGAATTGTGCACTGTACCAGCCGATTTAAATAGGTGCTCATTTTTTAAAATATTCTGATGCCTTGCGGATGTAGGTTCAAATATTTACAAAGAAACATCGTTATAATTTTTACAAGGAGGACAATGCCACATAAATGATTGATAAATTTTAGGTCGTTTCTGGTATTGTATCCATCAGGCTCTGGAGAAAAAATATGAAAACAGGTATGGTAGCGTTGGAAAAAAAATGGTTCGAAACCGAGCATCTAAAAACCGATCTTAAAAATCGTTCTATCCGGGGCGGATTTAGTACCATTGTTGGCCAAATGTTTTCTTTTCTATTAAGCATTGGATCTACCGTCATCATGGCCAGATTGCTTTTGCCCGGTGATTATGGATTGGTAGCAATGGTTACCGCAGTTACCGGATTTGTTGCCATCTTTAACGATCTCGGTTTATCGGCTGCCGTAATTCAACGGCCTGAAATTAACCAGCAACAGGTGAGTGCGGTCTTCTGGATCAATATCGCCATTAGTTTTGTAATTGCGGTTGTTATAGCAATACTTGCCCCGCTGTTAGTTCATTTTTACGCTGAAGCAAGACTGCTTAGTATCACCCTGGTATTTGCAGCCAGTATTTTTATTTCCGGTTTATCCATACAGCACAGTGCGCTCATGAAAAGGCAAATGCGGTTCAAAGCATTATCCTTTATTCAAATAGGAAGTGCGGCTGGAAGTTTGCTAATTGGACTCTACATGGCATGGGCCGGTTTTGGGTATTGGGCAATTATTGCAACCACCGTTTTAAATGCAACATTTTCATCCATCGCATTGTGGATCGTTTGCGATTGGAGGCCGGCATTTATTTTTAAGGCCGATAAAGTCAATTCATTTCTTAAGTTCGGAGCAGGTATGACGGGCTTTGATCTGGTCAATTATTTTTCCCGAAATATGGACAATGTCCTGATTGGTAAATTTGTAGGTTCGGCTGCTTTAGGTTTTTATTCAAAAGCCTATCAACTATTAATGTTACCCATTACCCAGTTGCGTAATCCGCTGAATGCGGTAGCTCTGCCCGTTTTAAGCAGTTTAAGCAACGACCCTGAAAAGTATAGGAGTTTTTTTAAAAGGTATTTATTTACGCTGGCTTTCTTTTGTATGCCGCTGGTAATGTATTCGGCCATTTTTTCGGAAGAATTAATATTGGTGGTTTTAGGCAAGCAATGGGCACCCGCTGCCATCATTTTTCAACTTCTTGCCATCGCTTCTTTTATTCAACCGGTTGCAAGTACGCAAGGGTTAGTGTTGATTACTACCGGAAAGTCACGCAGGTATTTTTTGATCGGCCTGGTCAATTCAATCATAGTAGTAGCCGGCTTTTATATCGGCGTGCAATGGGGTGTAGAAGGCGTTGCCATTTCCTATGCAGTGGTGATGTATGTTGGGTTTATTCCATTTTTATACTTCAGTCTCAAAGATTCTCCGATGACGGTTTCTTTGTTTCTGCAAGAGATCGCTTTCCCCGTATTATTCTCTTTGGTGAGTGGTCTGGCAATGTTTTTTTTCAGAAAAAATTGTGTGCATTTATCACCTATACTGCTATGTTCGTTGGGGCTAATAATTGGAGGAGGCTGTTACCTGATACTTTGGTTTAGCAATCAAAACAGCAAGAACAGGATCAAGCAGATTGTGGAAATGGTTTCCTCTATCAGAAACAAAAAGAAAGCTTAATAATGCTTCAAGCATAATCTCAACACAACGCTCCTATACTAATTGCGTGAAGGCTTCAGCGTATGATCAGTATGTCTATCTGGCATTCAAATTTCACCATTCATCATTCGCCATTCACCATTCACGACATGTGCGACTTTAACAGCCCGGTCTGTTTAATATTTCGCAAATAGCATATCGTAATTGTACCTCAGTTGGCGGTAGCCAAAACGGGCGAATGAGATCATTGGGTTTTTACTGGTAGTCCAGTTTTTCCGGGTCATGGTGCTTGGTTCAGCTTCCGAATTATCCTGTGTAAACAGCCTGGTAAATTCATTGTAAAATAAACCCTTTCCCTTGTTTTGAATAAAGGAAATACACATCCTGTATTCTGTACGGTCTCCCTTTATTCCCTCAGGATAACGACCGAATTTTGTAAGGAAATTACTTCTTCTTAAATGCGGGTGATCGCTGTAGTAATATACTTTCATATAGTCTGCATACCACGGTTTTATCAGCATTTCTGAAAATCCTTTTCTGAATGCTTTTAAATAAGGATAAGCTGAATAGGCATAAAAACGTACGATGTCAAAATCTTTGCGTTCATTCATAATTTGCAGGGCATCCGCAAACGAACCAGGAAAGATAGCGCTGGGTGTAAAGTCTTCCTGCACATACAGGGTATAAGGCGTTACAACCGCATCCTGACCCTTATTCAGATTGTTGCCCAATCCTTTATTTTTTGGTGTTGTAATGAGCCTGAATGCAAATTTTAGTTGAATTTTTTTTAGGTATTCCTGGTGTTCCGGCTTGCTGCCATCATCAGACACAACGATGTCGTCAAACACGCAACCTAAATTATGAAAACTTTGTAATAAATTTTCTAAAGAACTGCTTCTGTTGTAGTGGGTAACCAACAAGGTTACATCTTTAAAATGTTTTGACATTGGAATAATTTAAACTGTATCTGAGCCTTTTGGATTTAACGTAAGAATCCGGCTTTTTATTTCTGTAATAAATTTATATCTCAAATTCATCGCCTTCCTTTAGTGAAATACGGATGGCAAAGTAATTGGGTTTGTTGGCGGTAATTGTTGGGTTGCGATAGATGAATGTGAATAGAATGACTTTAATGGCAACTTACCTCATTAGTCGTTTTCCGAATTCTGGAACAGGAATCCTGAAGTAAGAAATATTTTATATAGGTGTATTGTTAAACGACTTGTATTCAATGAGTTAGATGTTGGCATTGTTCATGCAATGCATCTTGAAAATTATACACATGCATACTTTAAAAGACTTTAAGATCTACTTGTTAGACGATGATTTATTTCATATCAATATATTTCAACAGCATCTTTCAAATTTGGGATATTCCGATATTGAATCTTTTAGCAATCCAATGGATTGTTTCGAACATTTAAATCCGGCACCAGATATTATATTTTATGATCATGGGGTTGATTTTATAAAAGGGTTAGAGGTATTGAAAAAAATCAAAAAATTGAACCCTGATATTTACCTGATATTTATTTGTGGTGCAGATGAAGTGGAAACCGTAATCCAGTCATTGAAATATGGCGCTTTTGATTATTTTGTGAAAGGCGAAAATGACAGCAAGAATATTGAAATGGTATTGACAAAAATTCATCGAGTAAGAGAACTTCTCCAAAAAAATAATATCGTCCGGGTTAAGAAGTTCCAAACAAGGTATCTATAGCGCATTGAATGATGAATGATGAATGATGAATGATGAGTGATGAGTGATGAATAATGAGTGATGAATGATGAATGATGAATGATGAATGATGAATGATGAATGATGAATGATGAATTATGAATGATGAATGATGAGTGATGAATGATGAATGATGAATTATGAATTATGAATACAGAATAGTGATCCGATAGATCGGATGTTAAAATATAAATGTTAGATGGTGAAATATTGACTACCCGATAAATACCGGTTCACCGATACCCCTCACGCCGTTTCCAAACCAAATTTGATAGCATTGGCTTGATTGAAACATCCGGCAAATTTTAAAGCCACACTGTCGGTTTACCTGATTTTTTATGGACAGAAGGATTGCTGTAGTCAAATTTCTACACGAGGTGTAGTGTTGCATCCAATTGCAATCAGTACACCCGGTACATCAAATAACTGACTTGGTTCTACGTTGTTGTTCTTAGTAGATATTCACCAAACTTTACTACAAAATCCATGATACAACCTACCCCACATTTATCAATGCTGGCAATCGACGATGAAGTGTCCATCCAGCTTATTTTACAACATTATTTTAAAGAAAATTTCTCGGTAATTACCAAAGGAAATGGCAAAGAGGCGTTGACCTGGATGCAGGAGGGTAATATTCCGGATATTATAGTAGCTGATATCAATATGCCGGAGATGGATGGCTATGCATTCATCGACCAGGTAAGATCAAGCGGATTCTTAAAAAACATACCAATGGTAATGTTGTCAGGCAGTGATACAACCGACAATAAAATACGATGCCTGGAAGCCGGTGCAGACGATTTTATGGTAAAGCCTTTTAATCCCAGGGAACTTGCTGCAAGATTAAATGGAATCCTGCGTCGCACTGGAAAAAAATAAACTTTAAAATTGTCACCTATGTTAAACAACGAAAAAAGGGTTGCCGTAATTACCAGCCAGGTTGCCATTGCAGATCACATTAAAGTTGCATTGAAAGATATATTTGATGTGGATATTTATAAGAACGGCCTCGCACTGCACCAGGCTATGCAAAAGGAAACTAAATACAAAGCTATCATTACAGATGACGAGTTACTCGGTTCCAATGGGATTCCCTTGCACAATACGCTGAATGCTTTCGGATATGGTAAAATCCCCTTCATGGTGTTGATGAACCAGGTAGACAACGAGCAGCGCAAGCTCGCCATGAGTGAAAGCATTGCAGAAATATTTTCAAAGCCGGTGGATGAGTATGCTTTAAGAATGAGGGTGCCATACCTGGTAGAAAATTACAACGACAAGAAAGCCAGGAATACCGAAGCGAAAGTTTATAAACTGCCACTAATTAAACGAATTTTTGATATTACATTTTCAGGCTTGGCTTTATTAATGTTAAGCCCATTGTTTCTGATCATTGCCATTTTGATAAGGGCCGAATCTAACGGAAAAGTATTTTATTTTTCGTTGAGGGTAGGTTCCGGATACAAGGTTTTTAAGTTTTATAAATTCCGCTCCATGTTTACCGGTGCCGATGCTAAACTAAAAGATCTGTCGCATTTGAATCAATACAATAGTGCCAAAATACCTGCTGTAGCCAATGATGTAGCGGTGAAAGAGCTTTGTGAGTTTTGCGAGCAGGCAGGCACTGGCTGCCGCAACCCTTTGTATGCAGATAATAAAATTGTGTGTGAAACGCTGTACAATCAACAACGGGAAAGCAATCTTGATGCTGCCTTTATAAAAATTAAGAACGATCCAAGAATTACCCGTATCGGAAATTTTATTCGCAACACCAGCATTGATGAATTACCACAATTGTGGAATGTATTTATCGGCGACATGTCAATTGTTGGCAACAGGCCGCTGCCTTTATACGAAGCGGAAAAAATTACCACCGATAAATATGCCTTACGTTTTATGGCACCCGCCGGTATTACCGGTTTGTGGCAGGTTGAGAAAAGAGGCCGCGGAGAAATGTCGGAGGAGGAAAGATTGAACCTGGATAACAACTATGCAAAAACACATAGTTTCGGAAACGATATAAGGTTGATTTTAAGAACCATTCCTGCACTCTTTCAGTCCGAAAATGTTTAAACAAAAACAGATGAACCGGCTTAGTTATATGGCCTTCTCTATCATAACAATATTGTTACTTTTATTAGCGGTACCCACGCAGGCGCAGTCACCCTCGGTAGATTCACTGTTGTCGAAGGCATTGGCTTCTGATGTGTTGTTGCCGATGCTAATGGATTCTGCTATTAAATACTCTGCTGAAGCAAAGATGAGCCGCAGTAACGAAAATCTGGCTCTTGCAAATTTCGACATTAAGAGAAAAGCTGTTTATAATGCGCTCTCCCTGCATACATCCTATGGCTATGGCACCAATTATGCTGCAGTAAATAACCAGTCATCAACTGTCGCCAATAACCTTACAACCGCACAGAGTATCTATTACAATGTAGGAGTAGGTTTACAATTGCCCATCACTCAAATCATTAATCGTAAAAGTATCCGAAAAGCAGAACAATCCATTGTAGAAATAGCCGTGGCAGGTAAAGATAAAACGGTTTTGCAAATCAGGCAGGAAGTGATCAAGCTTTACCAGGATTTTAAATTGATTCAGAAATTAATGACCGTTAGTTATAAAAATTTACAGTCTGCAAGCATCAATAATACACTGGCGGAAAAGAATTTTTTAAATGGTCAGATTACGGTGGAACAAGCTACCATTGTTCAAGTCAATTACAACAATGCAATAATCGCTTACGAAACTTATAAAAACAGTTTTCAGTCAAGCTATCTGCAATTGGAAGTTTATACAGGCACCAGCCTATCATCGTTAATAATGTCTGTCAAATGAGCTTAGCCTATTTTATAAAACTATTGTTAAAAAATTTGCTATGGCTTATTATGATCCCCACTATAATGGCGGGGTCTATTTTTTATTTTACCCGTAAAGAGTTAAAAGTATATTCATCTGAGACGGTGGTTTATACAGGCATTGCTTCTGGCTATAATTTAAATGGAAATAATAAAGCCGACTATTTTGCAACCACCAATGCATTTGATAATTTATTGTCGCTCATCAACTCCAGAGAAACTAAAAAGGAAGTTTGTCTTGATTTACTAGCCCAACATCTTTCCATTGTAAAACACGACCCAACGACTATTTCCTGGGGAGCTTATACTGAGTTAAAAGCTTTGGTTCCGGATAGTATCCGTAAAATTGTGGTAAAGCCCTCGGTTGAAGCCACGATTAACGCACTGGACGAATACATGGGCAGCAGTGAGGGAAATCTGATCTACGCAATCATCCATTCAGCACATCCATATTATTCTCTAAGCGCACTGGATAATATAAAGGCAAACCGCATCAATAACAGTGATCTTATAAAAATTGCCTACCAAACCAATGATCCAATTATTTGTAAGCAAACGTTGGAATTGTTGGAAGAGGAATTTATAAAAAAACACAGGAGGCTGAAACAAGGGCAGTCTGAATCGGTTGTTGATTATTTTGAAAGTCAAACTAAAAATGCCAATAAGAAACTGAATGCAGCGGAACAAGGTTTCATGGAGTTCAACAAGCAAAATGATATCATCAACTACTACGAACAAACGAAGGCTGTTGCCGGAGAAAGGGAGAATTTGTTTGCACAAAATCATAATCTTGAAATGGACAATATGGCCAGCAACAAATCACTGGCTAAAGTGAATGAAAGCATGAGAGGTCGCCTGTATCAAAATGAATATGGAGCAGCCATATTAAAAGAAAAAGAGGACCTTTCAGAAGTAAATAATAAAATTGCAGTTGAGGAAATTGTTGGTAAAAATGCAATCGGCTATCAACAGCAAATGGATAGCCTTAAAACGCTGTCTGCTGCATTGGATAAAAAGCTGCAGTCTTCCGTGAGCAGCCTCTACACGCAAACA
>JBBQKO010000195.1:0-7904 GCA_038327005.1 Chitinophagales bacterium
CGCCCAAACAATGTTTTTTTTCAACGATTGATTCATGATAACATTATCATAATTGGAGGTATAATAATCTGAAAAAGATTTTTTTCCTCCAGATAATTGATAATTGATAGTATATTCCTTCATCAATGCATTTGAAAAAATCCCTTCTTTTGCTTTGTTTAAAGCGTGTTGGTTAAAATCAGTAGCATAAATGGTTGTCCGGTCATACAACCCTTCTTCCTGCATAATAATTGCCATTGAATAAGCTTCTTCACCGGTTGCACATCCGGCATGCCATATTTTTATAAAGGGGTAGGTTTTTAAAACAGGGATTACATTTTCCCGTAATGACTTATAAAAATCCTGATCACGAAACATTTCTGTTACTGTGATTGATAAATCCTGTAACAATTCATGTGCAAATGTTTCATCCTTCAGAACTTTAGATTGAATTTGAGAAACATCTTCTAATCCAGATAGTCGCATCCTGTTGATAATCCTGCGATTGATGTGGGCTTTGGAATACTCCCTGAAATCATATCCGTATTTTTGGTAAATAGCCTCTAACAATAAGGAAATTTCCAGTTCTGTAGTGTTTTCCCTAGTCATTTTACACAAACATACCCAACTCAAAAACGAAAGAGTTACACAATTTTTTATAAAAGTTACATAAATCCCACTTTTCCTCACCGATAAAAGAATGGTGAGTGTATTTATGATGGGTTTTATTTTTTGCATGTTGGTCTCTCTGCCAGGCATGGTTCCAACGGTTTGGAATTGCTGCGAGCATATTAATGATTGGCGTGTCTGCCCCAACCGCTGCTGACCCGGTAGATGAGGGATTTTAAAACCCTTATCTATTTTTTAGTCATTTAATTCTAAAGTCGACTTTAAATCCGATAGTTGTCGGATTGAATAGACAGGGGTTTTTGGATTGATCCCTTCCTTGTAAAGTATTAGTGGAAAGTTTTGATAATGTTGGCGAGACCTAAATTCTCATGATCCGTATAGCAGGTTACAATTAGGGAGCCTCCTTTCTGACTTTCTTAAAAATATATTTGCGGTAATGTATGGTGATTGATTGCAGCGAGTGATTCATGTGCCACGAACCTGGGCGAGGGTTTTTCACAAATTAGTGTACGGGACAGGTTTCAAATTTTTCAAGATTTTAGAAATTTCATTTGAAATGGTACTGTTGGTGATAACGAAAGTACGGCCAATATTTTTTTCGCCAGTTATTTCAGTTCTAAATACCCTATTAGTTTCTAAATAGTACATTGCCGTATAAATGAATTTTGCGTCAAGTGAAAGTCTATTAAACTTGGGGAAAACTTGCTCGCATTCATAAACTGAGATAACACTTTGTCCGGAGAAATTATAAGCGATGCGATAGACGCTTTCGTTGGTTGAAACCGTATATACCAACATTTTTATTTCTTCATTTTTATAAAAACCTCTTATTTCCTGACCCGCCTTTATCTGATTTCCCTCAATGTTTTTAATTGTTATAGAATCTAAGTTTTTTACTTTTAGAGGCAACCGTTTTTCATATATCTCTTTGGCAGTAAGATTAATTATTTTGTCAATGGCTTTCACATTTTTAATTTCTTGTCCATAAAAATTAAAGAAGGTAACAAGGGCTATGAGATTTAAGAGTGTCTTTTTCAAACATTAATATGAAGAAAGGTCTTCCAAATTTTGTTTGTTGCTAATTCGTAAAAGTGCGCATGTTTCAGTTTTATCAAAATTTTCAAATTGCACCAGTAAGTTTGCTTATTAAAGGTATGTAGGAACAATGTTTAAAGACTTAAGTTTTTAAAACTCCAAACTGACGCAACAATAAAGTGCTGCATTTGCACAATGGTTTCCTGCGATTTGCGGTTACTAAAAACACTTGAAAGATCAACCCATAATTGTTTGGAGTATTCCATCACCAGCCGGCACGGGAAACCTTCGCTCTTAGCCAAACCCTCATTCCTGCGCCTAACGTTCCAATAGACATACCCCGTTTTTGGTGTCCGACTGGCTGATTTGGTGAAGCCTGCCAAACCAGTCCCATCAATAAAATATCCACTTACTTATGCGGTACAAGGGAGTCCCGAAGAACAAGATAATAAACTCAACAATGATGACCTATGCTTCACAGCCAGTGCAAAAAAATGTCCGGATGCAAACCCATTGTAAGGGCCACATCCGGACTGCTGCTTTTTAGCAGGCTATATTTACTGGAACCAACTTAAATTTCGGCTGCACCAATATGGTCGGCCATTCATTCAATCCATTAATAACCGGGGTTCTGGGTCATTTTTGACGGGTCGAGTTTTGTTTCATTTAGGGGAATGGGAAAATAGTAATCCTTGGTTGAAATATTGGTGAGCGGCGAATTATTGTAATCGGCCTGCGACTTTGCTTTAAAATAAGTCACCAATTCTGCAGGGTTAAAAAAGCGGATCAAATCGTGCCAGCGGTGGTGTTCAAAAGCCAGCTCAATTCTTCTTTCGTGCAAAATGGCCTGTTTCAACGTTGGATATTTTATGGCATAAGCCGGATCATAAATCATGGTTGAATACAATGGCTGGCCTGCTCTTGCACGTACCATATCCAGGTAAACAATTGCATTGGCATTGTCACCTAAATTCAGGTAGGCTTCTGCAATATTCAGGATGATGTCTGCATAGCGTATGATGGGAAAATCGTTGCCACCATACCCGAGCGAAGAAGCCGTTGCACTTACATCTCTAAACTTAGTAATATAATAATCTTTCACGGCAACGTTGGCTGCATACTTTACAGAAAATGCGGTACGTATATCACCGGTTTCAAATTCCTTAATAAGATCTGCTGAAATCGTACCTCCTACACCAGTAGAAGTGAAGAGAGAATTAATATTTTCTCCTTTTGCCTGGTTGCTGCGGGCAAGCGATGAACTATAAATTGCATCTCCCTGCTTGTAAGCAATCTGCCAGATGATCTCGGGGTTGGTGTTTTTTTTTGCTACATCAAATACATCTGCATAAGGTATATCCGATAGTTTGGCAAAGGTTTTTTGATTGAAACATGCCAGTAAATACGTTTTAGCATTGTTGAAATTTACTGTTGCATTGGGCGCATCTACACCAGAAGCAGCCATTGTTAAATAAGCCTGTCCCAGCAATGCATTGGCTGCCTGTAAAGATACTTTGCCTTTATTGGCAGCGAGTTGTACAATTGGTAAACTGCTCGCCGCTACGTCTTTCAAATCTTTGATAATTTGAGCGTACACCGCTTCTCTGGTTGCCCTGAAAGTAAGTGCAGTGGCCTGGTCCGGCGTTGCTACATTATCTATAACGAGTGGCACACCACCAAATTCCCGTACCAGGTTAAAATACATCAGCGCCCTGATAAATTTCATTTCAGCCTTGTATTGCTCTTTGGTAACCTCGGAGGAAAAACTGATTTTATCAATTACAGACAATACGAGGTTGGCTCTTGAAATGGGGACATACAATGATACCCAATGGCTATACAAATAAGTATTGCTGGCAGATAATGCAAAGGCTGTAAACTGAAATGGCTCGCCGTTATTCGATTGGTTGTCGATGCTGTTCACATCATCGGAGCGATCATCCGTCCAGGTTTGTGCGTTCTCGCCAATACAGTTGGAACTACGCAAAGCCTGGTAAGCGCCATTCACCGCTAAAGCAACATCGCTTTCTGTTTGAAAATTTTGGTCCACAGAAATCAGGTTGGGTGATGACTGCTCCAGGAAATCCTTTTTGCAGGATCCCAACAAAAGCATTCCTGCAATTGATACCCGTATAAGAAATATTTTTTTCATGATTGTTTGTTTAAAATTTTTTAGAACCAATTAAAATACCATTTTAACACCCACACTAAACGCACGGGCCAATGGATACTTCCCATAATCAACACCCGGTGTAAGATTGCTGCCGTTGTTATAATCTACTTCCGGATTGTATCCAAGGTAGTTGGTTACCGTAAATGCATTGTCGATGCTGCCATAAATCCGCATACTGCTAACACCAATTTTTTTAATGGCATCAATTGAAGATGCATTGAACCCAACGGTAATATTGGTACACCGGAAGAAGGAACCATCCTGGATATAGTAGTCAGACAGCCGGGAGCTATTGCTTTGCGTACCTCCACGGGATGCCCTGTAATCATGTCCGTTACCAGGTTCTACCTCGCTGCGATAGCGCTGAGTTAATAGCTGGTATTGGTTACCGGATCCTTCCATGTTCCTGATATAATAATCCTGTCCGTCTAACACCTTATTGCCTTGTGAGCCATTGAAAGAAGTACTCAGGTCAAGCATTTTATATTTCAATGACAGATTGAAGCCATACGTAAATTTTGCATAAGGGCTTCCAATCACATCCTTGTCTGCTTCGTTTACCACACCATCTCCATTCAAATCTTTAAAATAAAGATCGCCGGGGTTAAGCGGCGTACTTGAATAACCGATAGAACGAGCTGGCCCTTTCAACACATATCCCTTAGGAAATGATTTGCCATTGGAATTGTAAACAGCATCATCCAGTGCTATGTTGGCCATATCACCCTGCTTTACCATACCAGCTACCTGCAAGCCGTAAAACATACCAATGGGATCACCTTCCCGGGTAACGTGGGTGGTGTAGGATCTTTCTGCACCGGCCCTGTACAATGCACTTGCACCGCCTAAACTTCTTACTTCATTTTTATTGGCAGTAATATTTCCACTAAAATTAAAAGACAAATCTTTGGTGCTGATGATCTTTGCATCAATCTGCAAATCAAAACCAGTATTCCTGATATCTGCATCTTTTAAATTGGTCAACACAGAGGTAGAACCAGACAGCGATGAAATACTTTTGTCGTATAAAAGATTGTAAGATTTACCTAAATAATAGTTGCCAATAATTCCTAACCTGCCATTTAAAATGGTAACATCTGCACCGATGTTATACTGAGAGGTTGACTCCCAGCCCAGTTTATCATCGGCCAGTTTACCTGCCCAGTTGGCGGTAGCAATCGCATTGCCAAAGATGGTACCAGTGGGGCTTGAAATCAACTGTTGGTAACCATAATTGGGGATGTTGTTGTTACCACTTAAACCCCAACTGGCCCTAAGTTTTATAGTGGAGTTTTTACCCAGCCAATCATTGTAAAAAGATTCGTTGGAAAGGTTCCAGCCTGCAGCCACGGATGGAAAGGTACCAAACCTGTTTTGCGGACCAAAACGGGAAGAGCCATCCGTACGGATAGAAGCGGAAGCGTAATAACGATTGCCGAATGAATACAATACACGGGCTAAATAAGACACCAGCGTGGTGGTTGATTTACCGGTATTGGGGTTTAACAAAAAGCTACCGGCTGCAGCACCCTGCGCTGTAATTTCAGGCACAATATCGTTGCTGAAATTTTTGGCAGTCACACTAATGATATCAACGTCTGTTTGCTGTGCAGTGTAACCCGCAATGGCGTCAAAGCGATGTTTGCCACCAAATTCCTTTTTGTAATTCAAAGTAAACTCTGCCATTTTATCTAAACTGGAAACGGTTTGCGCCGATGCCTGTGCTGCAGCAATCGCCGCCGGAGAACCTGGCAGGTTTACGCCATTGCTGAGTGTAGTTGGATAGAAATAATCGTATTTCTCATTGTAGGTTTGTAAACCAAGATTTACTTTTGCGGATAAGTCTGGTACAATCTGATAGTTTGCTGTTGCATTATAAGTTCCACGCAAACCTTTACGGGTGATGTTTACTTTTTCTGCCTGAGCCACGGGATTTTCGATGGTTTGAAAACTGTACGCATAACCATCTGTTTGCTCAGAAGCCCTGCCTAACTGAAAGCTGCCATCTGCATTATAAACAGGAAAAATAGGCATCATCACCAATGCACCTAAAATGGTTCCGTTGTTGAAACGACCTTCCTGTACTTCGCGGTTTTCGTTGTTAGTGATTGAAATACTGCTGGATACCTTTAGTTTTTTACTAATGTCGCCATCAATATTTGCCCTGAAGTTGATGCGCTTTTGAAAGGTTGCAGTTAATATACCTGGCTGGTCCATATAACCACCGCTGATTGCATACCGCACGCCATCTTTTCCTCCTGAGAATGACAGGCTATGTCTTTGTACCAGGGCGCTTTTGTACAGCGCATCCTGCCAGTCTGTATTAACGGTTGGCGTAATTAATTTCTGTGTAGGAAAATCATAAATTGATTTCAGGATATTGCTGGAGGCGCCACCACCCTTGGCGGTACGGGTAGCATTGTCATCTGAATAAAAGGCATCGTTCCAGGTAATGCCTTTTGCTATCAGCACATCCCGATAATTATTGTTACGACCATCAATGAACACCTGTGCAAATTCGGCAGCATTCATCATCTTCACTTTATGCGCCAGCTTATTTACACCAACCTGGTAATCGTATTCAAATTTACCTTTACCGGTTTTACCTCTTTTTGTAGTGATGATTACCACACCGCCGGAAGCTCTAGAACCATAAATGGCTGCCGATGCCGCATCTTTTAAAATTTCGATGGATTCAATGTCATCCGGATTTACAAATATATCGTTGCCTGCTGTGGCCGGATTAAAACCACCGGTGCCAGCACCACCATTGCCCGGGCCAGAACTAATATTACCACCAACGGCATAACCATCGATTACATACAAAGGCTCGGAACTGGCGTTGATAGAACCAATGCCACGTACCCGTATTTTGGTACCGGAATAAGGCGCTCCACTTACTTGTGAAACCTGAACACCTGCTACCTTACCTACCAAGGCCTGGCTGATGGTTGGGGTAGATAAATTGAGTTCGCTTGCTTTAACGCTGGAGATAGCGCCGGTAACATCGCTCTTGCGCAAACGCTGGTAGCCGATGGAGACTTCTTCCATCAGCTTCACATCTTCCTTTAACTGAATGGTGATGACCGTTTTACCAACGGTGACTTGTTGCTGTACAAAACCTGTGTTGGAAATAACCAATACATCGCCTTCATTGGCTTCGATCTCAAAGCGCCCTTCAACATCCGTGAATGTACCTTTCTTACTGTTTTTGACTGCAACACTTACACCAGCCAATGGCTTATTGTTCTCATCCGTAACTGTACCGGACACCCTCATTATTTTGGTATCCCATTCAGTTCCGTCAAAGGTTCGTGCATAAGTAACCGTTGTTGCCAGCACACATGCGGCAAGTACCAAACCTGCAAAGCGCCCTGCCAGCGATGCCCGTTTTAGAAACGAGTCATGTAAATTTTTTTGTTGCATAGTGAATTGATTTTAGTTTATAAAATTTTTTAAATTTTTCATATCAATTAATAAGCATCGTTTATTTTTATTCATAGGAAAGGTTGTGGCATTTTTTGAAGCATTTTTTTGTTCGGCCTAAATTTAAATGTTCATTTAAATAGTCTTCAATGGGCCAGCGGTCTGACCTTAGGTACCGACCGCTTAGACGCTTTGCTGCTGCGGTCTGACCTTTGGTACTTTACAATTTGGGTGAGCACTGGTTATTAAGGTTGGCAACCCTGGCCAACATTACTTTATGGATGAAATGACACCAGTAGTATATTAAGACTAAAATGATATCTCAATTTTTAAAAGGTGAAAAATTGACTATTCGATCTTCATCTTTCGATATCGTTTGCTTACGAAAATTCTGATCACTTTACTGACTCTTATAGAATCTATTTTATTTTTTTATTGATAAAAAAAGAAACAAAAAAAATCAAGGCTGCGAATAAAATTAACAATGATCATAAATAGCATAAATAAACCACATTGATTTAGCTTTCACATTGACAATTCACCATTGACAATTCACCATTGACAATTCACCATTGACAATTCACCATTGACAATTCACCATTGACAATTCACCATTGACAATTCACCATTGACAATTCACCATTGACAATTCACCTTAGCC
>JBBQKO010000196.1:0-7904 GCA_038327005.1 Chitinophagales bacterium
GGTAGTATTCAGCCTTATGGTTTTTTACTGGGCATTTCGCCAACCGACCACACAATTCACTATTGCAGTCAAAATTGTGAGGAATATTTCAATGTTGATGTTAAAGAAATATTGGGTAGCAATATTAACGCTTTCTTCAAAAAGGAGGAAATTGAAAGTTTTACAAAATACTTTCAACCAGAAGCAAAGGAAATGTTACGGCCCTTTGTGTTTCTGTTAAAAGGTATCGGGTATAATTGTATAACGCATGTCAGCGGACAATTTATCATACTTGAGTTTGAACCTTTTACCGAAGATCTTTTTGAACTACCGAATCTTTACATTCAAAGCAAACGTTTTACTTATTTTACTGAAAAAGCAGATAACCTGCAATCTCTTTGCCAGGATATTGCCGATGAAACAAGATTGATCATCGGTTTTGATCGGGTAATGATTTACCGCTTTGATGAGCAATACAATGGTGAAGTATTTGCAGAAAGCAAAGCGTTGCACCTGGAACCCTTTCTCAACCTTCATTACCCGCATACGGATATACCGGTGCAGGCAAGGGAACTGTATCTTAAAAACCTGGTACGAATGGTGGCAGATGTAAATTATATACCAGTGCCGCTTTTTGCTTTTGAAGAAGTGGGTAAGCAGACCGAAAACATTGACCTTAGTATGTCCTTCCTCCGCAGCGTTTCACCTATCCATATAGAATACCTTAAAAATATGGGCGTGAGCGCCACTTTCGTAATATCGGTAATACTCAACAACAAATTATGGGGATTGATCTCCTGTCATAATTACACACCCAAAAATATTCCATATTACAAAAGACTGGCAGCTCACCTGCAGGCAATCCTGCTTACTTCTCAAATTGATGTGCGGCTGGCCGCCGATAGGTTTGAATTTGTGAAACAAACAAATCAAAAAGCCGATCAGCTCAACAACTTATTGATCAATGAACCTAATAATGTAAGTAAGCCTGCTACCTTGCAATTGTTGCAAACAATGTTGAATGCGGATGGTATTTTGGTTATGTTTAGAGGTGAATTATTTACGAACGGCATCATTCCGGAAGAAAAGGAACTGCCACGGTTGATTAGATGGCTGATGGATGTGGTGCAAAAGGGAGTTTTTTTTACCCATAAATTAAACGACCATTACCAAGGTGTTGCATCATTGGATACAAAAGTGGCGGGACTTTGCTTTATGGCATTTGGGCCTGATTTAAAAAATGGAATCGTCTGGCTAAGACAGGAAGTAAAGAAGACCATTAACTGGAGTGGAGACCCAAAAAAAGCGATTCTGGAAAACACTACCACCCATGTTTTGTCGCCACGCAAGTCCTTTGAAAAATGGATGCAACTGGTAGAACACCAAAGTAATGAATGGCAAAAGCCGGAACTGGATGCCGCCCAGACAATTTGCGCTACCCTGCAGCGACAGTTGCACCTTGCCGATCTTAAAGAAGAAGAAGTCCGGTACCTTAGCCTCAATCAAAAGTTGAAAAAAGCCAATGACGAATTGGCCAATATGAATTGGATCAGTACCCACGATTTAAAAGAGCCGCTTCGTAAAATACAGATTTACGCATCGATGATACTTAATAAGCAAGGTGACGAAATACTTGAATCTGTGCGGTCTAATATTATCCGTATACAATCATCTGCAGTGAGAATGCAAACACTCATTGAAGACCTGTTGGCTTATTCAAAACTAGTGGATGAAGAAACCCGTTTTACTATGGTCAACCTGAATACGGTGTTAGATGAAGTAAGGGCCCAGTTATCCGATACCATTGAAGCAAAACAAGCCGTTATCAATTTGGTGAAACTACCAGTGGTACGGGGGATTCACTTTCAAATGCGACAGCTATTCATCAACCTAATCAGCAATGCATTAAAGTTTGCAAAAAAGGATGTATCCTCCATCATCCATATCAGTTGTGAGCAGGTATATTCGGAAGATCCAAATTTTATCAACATAACAAAAGTGCCCAATTATTTCAAAATAAGTATTGCAGACAATGGCATCGGATTCAATCCTGAATACGGCGAAAAAGCGCTTCAAATATTCCAACGGCTAAACGGTAACATGTATGAGGGAACAGGGATTGGACTGGCAATCTGCAAGCGAATTATTGATAACCACCATGGGTTTTTAGAAGTAACTGGAGAAGAGGGAATCGGAGCAACTTTTGTGATTTTACTTCCTATGTCGGAGGGTGATAATAGCGACAACGCCTGATTCAAACCTTACCGCAGGCTGTAATATCTGAATAGCGTTTGGAGAAAAACCAACGTCTTTATTACTATCTTTTAATGTACTGTGACCTGTGAATATGGACCACTTTCAAAACGGTTGGCAGTACTGGTACTGTTAAGGTGCGCATCCGATTAAGAACCATCTCGGGTACCGGGGTTTCTATCCGAAACGCAAGATGTATATCCCAAATCGTTGCTACTGATTTCGGTCGGTGTACTCACCATCATCCACATGCTACTGCGACAATTTAGGATGTACCGGAAAGTAAGCAGCGGCATCGGAAATTTGAAACTATTACCTGTTTGTATCAAAAAATAAATCACATGAAACAGAATAACTTATTCATTCTATCCAATGGGAGAGTAGCTGCAATCAATAAAAAAGATGGGCAGATTATTTGGGAAGTAAAACTAAGGCAATATTTAAGTAGCTCATCCGTAGCAACGGCATTGGGACAAATCAGTGTAGAAGACAATAAAATATTTGTGGGTGTTTCGGGGATACTGCTTTGCATCAGCGCAAAAGACGGAGCATTGATCTGGAAAAATGAACTAAAAGGGTGGGGCTTTGCATTTGTAAGTATGGCCAATGTAAACAACGATTCAGCAAGTGCCGCCGCTATCAACGCAACTGCTACAGCAACCACCGTTATTGCAGCTACTTAAAATATTTGCACGTGCTCTGGCTAAGGATATTTTGTGGTGAAAGATCAAACAGCTTTAAAGAGACAGGGGCCAAATGACTGACTCCTGTCTGTATTTGACCAGACATGCCTGAATGGAACTTGTTTTGTATTTGCGAAGGTTCTGGAATGTAATATTGCAACAGCCTGAGACTACACCTTAACATTGTCTATTTTTTATACACTTTTCCACCCTTCTTTACAAAAACTACTTTGCCGATTGCCAGTATATCTTTCACCGGATCACCATCCACCGCAATAGTATCGGCGAATTTATCCTTTTGTATGGAGCCCAATGTATTTTCTACCCCCAGCAAAGTGGCAGCACTAATGGTAGCAGATTGGATGGCTTCCATTGCTGACATATCGCCTTCCGTCACATACTGAAACTTGATGTGGTTTTTCCCATGCATGAAAACGCCCGCATCCGTACCAAAATCAATCTTCACCCCGGCTTTATAAGCTTTCGCAAAAGTGGCTTGAATTTTTGGACCGGTAGACAGCGCCTTTGGTGTAACGATGGCAGAATAATAGCCCGGTATTTTTGCAGAGTCGGCCGTTGATTTTCCAGCGATGATCGTGGGCACGAGCCAGGTGCCATATTTTTTAAATAGCTCAATGCATTCATCATCCATAAAAGTACCATGCTCAATTGAGTTAACGCCGCCACGAATGGCCCGCTTCATTCCTTCAGCACCATGTGCATGCGCTGCCACTTTAAAACCGTAATCTTTAGCGGTTGTTACAATGGCCCAGATTTCTTCCTCAGTAAACTGTGCGCCACTGCCATCTTTTGCCTGGCTGAGCACACCGCTGGCCGCAGTAATTTTAATCAGGTCGGCTCCATCTTTGTAATGCTGGCGCACTGCCTTCACGGTTTTTGTTTTCAAATCAATTAATTGATCTGCGGTACCAGGTGTTGCATAGCCATCTTTTATTGCTGCAATTTTATTTCCTTCAACGATAATTGTTTTAGCAGTCAACACCGAATTGCTAACCGCATCAATCAATTTACCACAACGGATATAGGTTTTTTGTGCCTGTAAATGCCCGGAAAAAACAACGGAAAGAGCCAACAAAAAATTTTCTCATAATAATAGTTGAATGGATGAATTGAATTTAATGCTACAATAAAATTTTGGCTGTCAGAGTTTTGATCAAAACACGGAAAGTATATTTAAAAAGCCAGCGTAATTCCTACAAAAACAGGGTACGGTATTTTAGTCCTTCCCTTTATTTTTTTGTCACGTTTTTTCAAACGGGAAAAATTTCGCTACAATTGCTTTACCTGTTGGCAGCAACTCTAATGCCGGCAAACAGTTGACATATACACCCGTTGGAGAGAGTCTTTGTAAAATAAGCATTGTATATTTTCAAGTACTACGGACTTTTAATATTAGCCGATTCGTTTCCGGCTTTTATCAATTGCTGATACTAAAAAACAACGGCTAAAGCAATAGCATTGCATTTACGAAACAATAAAAAATACAGGCAGAAAGCCATCGGAATTTCGTGCAATTACCATTGTTAGAAATGCTGGTTTTATTTGAGGAGGTTGCGACACCATTATTCAATATATAGATTGATTGCCACAGTCAGGTAGCCAATGCTGTGTATTTCATTATGTTTTGCTGACATACGTGTTAAAAACCCAACCGATCTCCTAAACCTGACTGTGATGGTTGACAACAATCAATATTAAAAACGATTGCTGGAATTATACGTAAAGCAACACCAGCACCAGCACAATCCCTGCAATTGTAAAATAAATTCCCTTTTTAAATATTGCAGTGCTGGGCCTAAACATCCAGAAAGAGGATACAACGAAAAACAGCAGCGACAAACCAAAAAAGATATTGAGCCAGTATAAAGGTTGTTTGGTGGTAGCCTTGTGCAGTTTGATAAGTTTGTTTAAAATATAAGGCAATTCCCTGGTAGTAAAATTTGCTTTTCCGGTCAGGTTATTGTAAAATCCGTTTTCAAAATAAATGGTATCACCAGATGTGTTGGAAATTTTTAAATTTTTAACGCCCAACAGTTTACCTAGTTCACCGGGGTCTGCTTTAGGTGCAATAGTTTTTTCCACCTGTTTCTTCTTCTTTAAAAAATTGGTTTCTCTAAAAATAAGTACTACTCCACTAATAGCATATACCGCCATGATACCGGCTAAAAAAAATCCAATGTAACGATGTAAAATGCGCATGGTGTAGCTAAGTGGCTTCCTGTTATCTGTCATGTATGTAATGCCTTGTTGTTATAAAATATTGGACGAATTACCGTATTCTTTCCGGGTTCATTAAATCTTTCGAAGATTTATATTTTAATGTTTGGAAGTAAAATTATGCAAATGTTTTCGATGTTAAGCAAAGCTTGTTACAATACTGAAAAACGAAATTATATTTTTAATTCAGGCTGTGAATCTGCCAGCCATCGCTTTTAAATCTACGGAACGGTATTGATGAGCAGTATTACTTCTTCACAATATTGCACCAGCAACATCAGTAGATCCTTTTATTATTTACATCATCAACTTATGCTTACCAGACTACCAGGATAACTTTATGAAAAACTTATCCACCGGCTTGTTGCATTTCAAAAGACTGAACAATCCTTTTAAAAAAAGCCCATGGTAACATTTTTTAATTATCGCTTATTTGCTCCTTATCCACTCATTCTGCCTCTAATACCCTCATATTACCACCCACAAAACCTTAACATACCATTCATCAGGCATACTTTACCGTTTGTGAAACGGCAAGACCCGTTTATATCGAATGGATCGGTCCAATTTCATAGCACGATATATCTTTACTCCATCAAATCAAAAAGGAGAATATCTCCACTGAATATGAACAATAAATTTCTGGATCAGCAATTTACCTTTAGCAACCTAAGGGCAAATCCACCGGAAATCTCCAGCCTGTAAATTTTCCCAAACAGTAAAGATTTAATGCGATCAATTGCCAATTGTCTGAAAGAGGCAACAGGCAGTAGTTTCCAAACTTTTAAACATCTAAAAAGATGAATTCATTTAAACTGGTGGCAACCGGTACTGCTATACTTATGTGTACAATACTGGTTAGTATTCAAACGAAAATAGATTCTGTACAGCAGGTGATACAGCAAACATCCGCTGAGCAGCAGGGAATTTCGGCACAGCAATCCGAAGCGGAAGATAACATGTTGGTGTACCCTTCCTGTTTACCGGCAACCCTGCCTTATCAATAGTTTTAAGCAAGCGTAACAGCGCCTAAAAAAATAACGAAAGTTATTCAGGCCAACCTATGCCCAAACAAAAATAAACCAGCGTAATTAACCATTAAAAAACAACAATCATGGCAAGTTTTGGCAAAAAATTTCTTTCCGCATTTGTAGAAGTAACAGACGACAAAAAGGAGGTTACTGTGCCGGAAGAAAAACAAGTTCTTTCCACGCCTGTTCACCCGGTAAGGCATTTGCCTACTGACAGCATCAAGAAATTCAACCAGTATTTCGACCGGCTATTTAGCGAAGCAAATCTGCCAGGTCCCGACTACTTTGAATTTGCAAAGATGACGCAGGCAATGGCTACTATTTCAGATGAAAAAGGCAGGTACAGCGCCGCTTTTGCAGGATTGAGCGTGCAGGGTCTGGATAAACTCAAACTGCTGCAAACAGCCGAAGCATATTTAAAAATTCTGGAAACGGATGCGGCCAATTTCAACTCCACCGTAGATGCAGCCCTTGCAGAAAAAGTGCAGGCAAAGCAACAGGAAATTGTACAAAAACAACAGCGCATTGAACAACTGAACAGGGAAATGGGTGACCTGAAAAACCAGATACAATTGTTGCAGTTGGAGGTGAAAGAAAATGAAGAAAAAATTGAAAGCAATACCGGTGGTTATAAGGTCGCTTCGGAAAATATGAAGCAGCAAATAGCACTGGACATTGCAAGAATCAAACAACACATTGTCTGACAATTTGAACAATCAATTATCACCACTAAAACAAACTAAAAATGATCAACAACATTCAACAAACAAAAAAACCGGGCTGGTTTGCGGAACCAAAAAATGTAGCAACCACCATCATCGGGGTGTCGCTTTTTGCAGGACTGGCTTTTATTTTTCTAACATTCGTGTTACCGTGGCTGGTAGCCGTAACCTGGAGCCTGGTGAACCTAATCACCGGCGGTGTAATACTTGGTTTTCTGCTAATGATTGTGACCAATAAAAAGTTCTGGCGGGCACTGCGGTATTTTTCCGAATTCATTGCAAACTACACCGTAGGTATTGCCATTGAGCTAAACCCTTTCAACATCCTGCAATTGAAAATTGAGCAGGGTTATAAAGACAGGAATACGCTTTACCAGCAATCGGCCAGGCTCAAAGGAAAGCAAAGCGAACTGATGGATAAACTGGGTGACAAAGAAAAAGAGCTGCAATTAAATGTACAGAAAGTAAAAATTCTGCAGCAGGAAAAAGACAAGGGAAGACAGATTGATTTGTACGCTAACAACGTATTGCGTTGCCGGGAATACATCGACAATGTAACGCCCATTGTAGGCGATCTGAACAAGCTGATTCAATTCTCTGATACGGCTTATGATGAAAGTGGAATTATGCTGGAAGATGCAAAACTTGACCTGGAAGCTAAGAAGGATTTGTACTATTCTGTTACCACCGGTTTATCGGCTGTAACCAGTGCGATGAAGGCATTTAAAGGTGATGACGAATTGAACCAGGATGCGGAAAAAGCACTGTTAATATTGAAACAGCAGATCGGCGAAAAGATCGGGCACATCAAATCGGCCATCGACGTTACCTCCAGGTTTATGGATGACAAAGTACTGGAAGATAAAGCAAAATCGGCGCAGGCCATTGAGCTCATCGGACGCTTTAACCTGGATACTGATTTCAATTATACCAACCAGGCATTGGATGGCAATAAAGATGCAGGAAAACTAAAAGGGGTATCCATTACTGACAGATAC
>JBBQKO010000197.1:0-7884 GCA_038327005.1 Chitinophagales bacterium
ACTAGTGTTCTGTTAAGCCTAAAGTGACTTAAAATGATAACACGAATTTTAGGCACGAATTACACGAATTAAGAATTAACTATTGTATCAATGCGAGTTTTATAATTTGTATCATAAAATAAATAGTACGCCAACTTAAAGCTAACACAGCACTAGTTTGAGTTGACTACTATTTCAGACACTCAAGTTTAAATATAATGATATAAATTAAACCATGATAGTACACGATATAAATTTGTTAATAACAATGCTGTATATTTTACAGCCACAAAAGTAGCAGTGCGACTGATTACTTTTACAGAAAAAAAGGGACTGTTGGATATTATTATTTTGGATGGTTTTTTGGATCGGAGATTAGTAACAGGGAAGACACAAGACGGAGCCGATAGCTATCGGCTCCTGCGCCTGTGGAGTTTGGGATACTTACAAATTTTAGTGAAGTATTCTAACTGGAGGTCGTGTTCGGTGAGGACACCGACCACGGAAGCAAACAATCTAATTTCCTTTTTATTTATTGAATAAAGATGTTTCGCTTAAAAACTAAAACACCATCTACAACACAATTAATGTTCCCCAATGGTATGCTGTAAAAGGGAGTGACACAACGATGACGACCATAGCTCCTTCTGCCCGGACAATAAAAATCACAAAGCATTAATTTGCAATTTCAATCACCACTGCCATGTACTTTTTAGGGAAGGTTAGTGTAATGCCTTTAGCATCTTTTTTTAAACTGATCCCTAGGTTAGTGGGATAAATAATTTTTGCAGTTACAGCATTCTTAAAAGGTAGACTTACCGTGTTTTTGCCAGTAAGCCGCTACACCGCAACAAACCTCTTCTCCGCATGTTTCATACCTACTGCAATGGCCGAAGCAGAATCGGTAAACGATGGCATACCCAGCGGAAAAAATGCTGTGGACTGCGGCAGGTATTTGTTGATTTGCTTTTTATAAACAGCAATGCCATTTACTACCTGCTCCATCGCTTTGTTGCTTAACTTGTCCAGCTCACCGCTGAGGTGTATGCGGCAAAGCATCTCACTCACCATATTGAATGCCGCTTCTTCTGCAGACGAATTTGCAACCGGATAAGCCCATGCAGCCAACTGTTCCGGCAACACAGTGGCCAGTTCACCTACTATAATGGAAGGATATTTTTTAAAATTTCCCTGGTCGGAGGAGGACTGCAATTGGTTTCTTGACAATGCTTCGTAATCCATTCGCATACCACCACCACTGCAATTTTCAAGCACCAGTTTTGGGTAGCGGATATGCACAGAATCTATCCAGCTACACATCGCCCTTGTGTTTTCAAGCATGCCCTGCCCGGCACTGGAAGTATGTAGTTCCGTGCCAAATAATGCGCTGCAATTGTAGTCTCGCTTTATATACTCCACTCCATAATCTTTTACCACACGATCAATTACTTCGTTGGCATAAGCTTTCACTTCGGGGTTTCTAAAATCTAAAAAATACCTGCCACCTTCATTAATGCGTTTTCCGTGGCGCATAAAAAACCAGTCGTCGGGCTTCGTAATCAGTGGCGATTTTACACCTGCTAATTCTATCTCTAACCATAAGCCCGGCTTCATTCCCTTTTTCCTGATGGCATCCAATGGCTACATTATACCATTCGGAAATCTTGATGCAGACGGTTGCCATAATCCGATTGCATCCCACCATTTTTCTTTTGATGCCGCATACCAGCCGGCATCAATCACAAAGTAATCGGCACCGGCTTTTGCAGCCGCATTGATTAATGGCAATTCTTTTTCGGTAGTTGGGTCGGCCAAAAGACAATTCATGTAATCATTAAAAATTACCGGGAGGTTTATGTTGTCTGCATGGGGCATCAGCAAAGCTGTTCTACGATACTTGGTTAAGGCATCTACTGCTTCGCCAAAGCCACCATTAACGCAACCGATGGCAACTGCAACCGTAGTATAGTCTTCGCCAGGTTTTAACTGTTTCCATGCCTGGTGGTGCTGTTCATCGGGGCCACCCAAATAAGTATAACTTCCCTGAACGCCAGTGTTAGAGCCCATTTCACTATACCAACTACCGTTATGTTCTATCTGCCAAAACCAGGTAATATTGGCTTCCGTATTTTCAACCATTTCCAGCGGCAGGTAGGTACTGGTTGACATGGTGCCTAAATTAGAAAATGAAATTTTCCCCGTCATTTCTTTATCCCTTACACTCCAGCCAAGCGACGTTGCTGTTGATTTGTGCCACTGTGCTTCGCTATTGTAAAAATTATTTGCCCAGTGTATTACCATTTTTTCGTCCACGTTTTTTTTACCAAAGGCTAACATGTTATTTATCATCGCTGAGCTTACATATTCAATACCTACCGCCTCTGTTCCTTTGTTTACAAGTTTTGTATAGCGCCTAATGACAGGTATATTATTGTAAAAAATATAGTGTGATTCTGCAACCAGTTTACTTATAGTATCTGTTTGAAAAATAATTATATGGCTGCCCCCGGCTGTATTTGTTTCCGTAGTTCCGGTATAGGTAAAATTATAGCCAGGTTCGCCGCAATCGTACGTTCTTCCGATACGCATACGGCCTGTAATTTGGATAGCGGTTTCAAGGTCGCTCTTGTCTATCATTTCGGGTAAGTTTGGCATGTTTACATTTTCGTAGGGCTGCATAAACCGCTGCCGCAAGCTGCCTTTATAAAAATCAAACTGGATAGAAATGCCGGATTTGCTGATGGTAAAAGGCTTTGTTTCCTGGGCGGTTATTAACCTGCAGTTTAATAAAAGCTGCAAGCTTATAAAAGCGATAATCTGTAAAATGCTGATTATTTTTTTCTTCATTGTTGTTTGAGGTATTTTCCTTATTTATTTTAGCAATCAAAACTTATGGTTTTTATTATCCGGACAAAGCACCAGCAATGGTCAACATCCCCGTACCAACGCAAGCCCGAAAGATCATTCTGCGGGGCGTTCAGCCGGGCGGGGTTGTGTCACCCGATAGCTATCCGGCCCGTTGCACCGCATACCTATGTTAAACTTTTATTGTGCTATCAATTAAAGCAAGCAACCAATCATTAAGGTAATAGCAGCAATAAAAGACCAGGGGAATTTTTGTAAAATGAACCAACAATCTAATATTTCAACAAATACATGGTACAAAATATTGCAGCCATTGTTATCATAACAGTTTAGTGGCCTGAAAGTACCATTTACAGGTAGTGAATTATATATCAGTAAAACCAGTTAAAAACGAACTGTTATTTTATTGTGCCGGATAGAACAGTACATTGATCCTTTACTCTTACTTCTAAAACACGAAATACTTTCGAGGATATAGTATAATGAAGGAGTTAAAACGATGCCATGAAATTTTTTATCCTAGGTCGTGCCATTAAAGGGCGTGCCGAAAGGCCACCCTTTTTTACTGCTACAATAGTACATTTTGCTAATGCAGTTGTTATATACAGTACATAGTTACAATTTTTAAACTATACAGTTAATTATGAAATTAAATACTGTTTATTATCTGGATTAGTTGTAGCTATGGAGCTTTGGAAGCTTTGCCGTTTTGACCGTTCGTATTTAATTCCTTTTGGCTTGATAGACTGGGTTAAAGAAAATGTGTTTGCCGTAAGGGTGGATGACACTGGTGGTAATGGTGGCATGTATGGCGGCCCCCATGCAATTGGAGATGTACAACTTGCCGATGTGGCAAGTGTTTCATCCAATCATAAATCCGTACAGTTTATAAATGCTAATACCAACCTTGCAGACACATTACGCTTTACGCTGAAAGTGCCTGTTGACAGCATTGAAGACACCTTAAAAACGAAAGTGTACAACCCGATGAATGATGAGATTGTTTATGAAAAAAGAGATGATTTTATTGTCGGTAAAAATGCTGATTCATCTTACCCGTTTGCCGTACAATTACAAACACCAGGAGCTTACAAAATTGATTATTCTTTTACTAGCAAAGCATTAGCTGGTGCAATTAATCACACCTCTTTATTTTCTTACACCAGCAGGCCACGGCAGCAGGAACACCGGGAATATCCTGTAGTAAAAATATGGTGCCGGATGAATCTATGCCATTTGATTTGGCGGATATTAGTTTTGGCGGTTAATTAAATGAACGGCTAATTGCTTACCTCGTTTTACAAATAAGTTTTACAAAGTTTACCTGGATGTGCAGGAATTTCGCAGCAAAACATTTAGGTCAATCTCATAATAGTACTGTACTAAAAGCAAAAGTTACTATCCAGAATATGCATCAATCTTAAACAAATCATAAAGGCTGGTGCTTCAAATTAAATGGTTGCGTAAATATTCTGTTGAAAATAAATTTTGATTGCATGCTGATTTTTTGAAATAAATTGAACTGGTAAAGTATTACATTTACATAAAGCTAAATGACTTAATAGATGATTACCAGTCAACTTGATGATTTGTGTATTTTGGTTGCCGAAAATGATGATGCCCTTGCATTTGAAAAAATATTCAATCTTTTTTACCGAAGATTATTTTTGTTTGCAAAAGCTTTTCTCAAAAGCAGGGAATCAGCAGAGGAGGTAGTATCAGATGTTTTTTTAAAACTTTGGCAAAACAGAGACTCGCTACCCGCAATTAAAAATCTAAATTATTATCTTTTTGTTTCCTGCAAACATGCGGCACTGGATTATATCGAAAAAAAAAACAAAGTACCTACCATAAATTTAGATGACTTGGCGGTAGAATTTGGAGAAATAGCATTGAACCCGGAAGAGTTATTTATTTCTACAGAGCTCTTAATGCGAATACAGCAAGCCATTTCAGCGCTTCCCCCTAAATGCAAGCTCATTTTTAGGCTGATAAAGGAAGATGGTCTTAAGTACCGTGAAGTTGCTGAAATGCTCAACCTGTCCGTTAAAACGGTTGAAACGCAAATGTCTTTGGCGTTAAGTAAAATCGGTGGCGAACTCCTCGCAGCAAATGTTTTTCCTCATGCGAACTTATCACGTTTTGGTGATGACCGTCTTGAACAGGAAAAATAATTCCAGATTAAAAAAATATTTATTTTTTCTTAAGGGTATCCTTAAGAAATCTCCGTCTATATCATCTGTATACAAATAATATGGAGCAAAATAGATTTTGGGATTTACTGGCAAAAAAAAAATCGGGGGAGGCTACTCCTGAAGAACAGCTTGAATTGAAACAATATTTCAGCCAGAATCCTGCACTGACAGCCGCTACGAATCAGATCGATATACTGTGGAATAGTAGTTTTAAACCAGATGAGGAAATAAGCAATCAACAAACAGCGCTGGCCTGGAGTAATATTATGCAAAAGATTTCAAACCCTGCACCGGCTGGCTCTGATACTGTAATAACTGAAAAGAAGTCCCTTCGGCCCATTAGGATGTTTTACCGCATAATTGCAGCGGCTTCCATTTTATTTATCCTCATTTCCACAGGATGGTTTTTAATCCTCAATCAAAAAAAAGAACAGCAGGTTAAACAAAATGTTGTATCTACAAAAAACGGTTCTAAATCAAAAATTGAATTACCGGACGGCACAAAGGTATGGTTGAATGCAGGCAGTAAACTGATATATGATGACGACTATGGTAAAGAAAGCCGGAACCTTGAACTGGAAGGAGAGGCGTTCTTTGATGTAGTACACAATAAGAATATGCCTTTGGTAATAAAAACACGGCACATGAATGTAAAAGTGTTAGGTACTGCGTTTAATGTACGTGCATATCCCGGTGATGTAACCTCAGAAGCAGCGCTGATTAGGGGAGCCATTGAAGTATCTTTCCCCGACAGGCCGATGGAAAAGTTACTTTTAAAGCCACAGCAAAAAATTACAATTGTAAACAGGGATGCCATCTTGAATAATCCGTTGGTGGCAACACGATCTAAGGACGCACCGGTTGACCAGGAATCAATTATCCCGGTGATTTCTGTTTCATCGCTAACTTATAATAAAAAAGACAGCGCAGTTATAGAAACTTCCTGGCTGAATAATAAATTAATTTTCAGGAAAAAAGAATTGGGCGAATTGTCAAAAGATATAGAGCGGTGGTTTAACGTGACGGTGTATTTTGAAGATTCGTCTTTAATAGGGAAAAGATTTACAGGTACATTTCACAATGAAAATATCCAGGAGGCGCTGGTTGCTTTACAACTAACTTATCCGTTCCATTTTAGATTTGAAAAAAATAATAATACGGTTTTTATTTACCGCTAATGTGCTATATATTTCTAAACTTAAAAACGATTGCATATGAAATTTACAGTCCCCTAACATTCTATCAATTATAAAAAAAACGGGAAATGCTGACACATTTCCCGAAAGACAGTTAAACAAACAGGCATATGCACAGCCGTCGAAAGTAGTGCTATGTCCTTATCTAACCAACTCAAACTTAAAATTATGAAAAAAAATGAACCGGCAGGCCATTTTTTATTAAAAAAAGCCTTTTGGAAAATTTTTCTGTTTATGAAGCTAACGATCGTTTTTATCATGCTTTTTTCGCTGCAGGTTACTGCAAAAGTGCGTTCCCAAACCAAGGTTACCTTAAAGATGCAACAAGCATCACTAAGCAGTATTTTGCTGGCAATTGAAAAGAAAACGGATTTTCGTTTTTTATTCAGTGACGATTTGATGCCCGATGATAAAAAAATCGATATCAATGTGAAAAATGCATTGGTTACCGAAGTTCTGGACAATTTGTTAAACGAAACAAGATTGGGCTATAAGATTGTTCAGGATAACCTTATCGTGATCACCAACAGCACCGGATTATCCCGGACAGTACAGTTAACAGGAATAGTAACGAATTCGAATGGGGGGCCAATTGCATCTGCGTCTGTATTGGAGAAGGGTACTAATAATGGTACTGCAACGGGGAGCGACGGACGTTTCCAGCTAACAGTGACTTCGTTGAACGCGACTATTGTTATTTCTTTTATCGGCTTTGAGTCGCAGGAGATCCCTTTAAATGGCAATGCAACTATTAGTGTAGAATTAAAAGAAAAAACTTCACAGCTCAATGAAGTGATGGTAGTTGGTTACGGCACCCAGCGAAGAAACGAAGTAACCAATGCCATCACCAATGTAAAAGCCGAAGAATTCAATAAAGGCAATATCAGTAATGTAGCACAACTATTACAAGGTAAGGTAGCAGGCTTATCTATATCCCGCCCTGGCAATGATCCAAACAGCCCTTCTACGCTTCGCCTGCGGGGACTGTCTACACTCGGTTTAAATGCCGGGCCGCTTGTAGTAGTAGATGGGCAAATTGGCGCAGATATAAATACACTTGACCCCAATGACATCCAAAGTATCAACGTATTAAAAGACGGATCAGCCGCTGCCATTTACGGTACCCGCGGATCCGCCGGAGTAATCATCATTACATCAAAATCCGGTTCAGCCGGCGGGCCTTCCCTCTCATACAATGTATCAGGTACCACAGAAAACCCGGCGAGATTTACTGCTCACATGAATGCGGATGAATATCGCAAATTGGGTACAGGTACCGACTATGGTAGTACCACAGACTGGAATAAGGAAATTTCAAGAACGGCTTATTCGTATGTACATAACTTATCGCTTGCGGGCGGAAACAAAGGCACTACCTACAACGCATCGCTTAATTACAGGAATAACCAGGGCGTTGCATTAAAAACAGGCAATCAGCAATTGAACGGTCATTTTAATCTGCGGCACAAGGCTTTAAATGATAAACTGGTGATATCCTTAACATTGAACTCTACCCGTAGACAAGCACAATTTGGAAATGCCGCCGCATTTAAATGGGCTACTATTTACAACCCCACCGCACCTGTGTTTAGTACAGACCCTTTGTATGATTTAGCGGGCGGTGGATACTTTGAATCGGCCGGCACGCT
>JBBQKO010000198.1:0-7871 GCA_038327005.1 Chitinophagales bacterium
CCTGCGAGTACCATTAAAATAAATATCCAGCATTAAAGTAGTGGTGCCGTCTACATTTTTTCGCTTTCTTAATGTTACACTCATTTGACTTTGGTTTGACTTTGGTTTGATTTTCGTTTCTCAAAGGTATGATTTTACACAATATTTTGTTACACGTGTAACAGCCATGTAACAAAAATTGAGAAAACAAAGGTTTATGAAAGGAAACAAAAAGAAAGTGAATACGCTGTAACCCTTACTGGTGGCTCGTTTACACGCATAAAAAAACCCACTCAAAAAGTGGGGTTGTGCCCGGGACTGGATTCGAACCAGCACATCCTTGCGAACGCTGCGACCTGAACACAGTGCGTCTACCAATTTCGCCACCCGGGCAATTCCTTTAGGGCTGCAAATATAGAAAACTAAAACGTATCTGCCCCAAAAGGGTTTAATTAATTACACAGGATTTTCACGACCCTTCCAGCCGGTTAGTAAAACACCTGCAATTACCAGCACTGTTCCGATGATTTGTTCAATAAAAACCCGTTCCCCTAAAACAAAATGCGCTTGTATAATGGTACTTACCGGACCAATGCTTGATACAATCGCCACGTTATTGGAACCTATCTTTTTCATGGCATTGGAAATTAAAAAACCCGGAATTACAGTGGCAACGATGGCCAATAAAAAACCATATCCCCAGAATGCATTACCGGTTGGTATTTTACTATAATTGCCCACTAGCAAAAAATGCAGAAACACTCCTGCTGTTGATGCGAGCATGGCGTAGGCTGTAAATTTGGTAGCTCCAACCAATGGAATCATTTTGCCACTTCCCACTAAATAAATGGCAAAAGTGATTGCACAAATAAATATCAATACACTACCCAATAAAAAATTTGGATTATTTAAATCAACCGTCAATTCTCCAAAATATGCAATGCCAATACCCAGATAAGTCAATGCCAGCGCAATCTTTTGTATGCGGGAAATTTTTTGGCGAAAAAGAAAAGCATTGATCAATACCACAAAACTTGGATATAGGAAAAGAATCAGTCGCTCCAGTCCGGCGCTGATATATTGTAAGCCGATAAAATCGAACAGGCTGCTTAAATAATAGCCAAACAAACCAAGTGCAATAATGCTCGCCCATTGTTTGGAAGTCAGCGTAATATTATCCTTTTTATTACTGGCTAATATCGCAGCCCCAACAAAGAATGGAAGCGAAAAAAGCATTCGTATCGCCAACAATGTAAGTGCATCGGTTGGGGTATGCGCAAATGCCAGTTTAACAATGATTGCCTTTGTAGAAAATAAAATGGATCCGGCAAAGGCAAGGATAAATCCGGCTATCGGTATAATGGTATTGCTATTTTTTGGTAACATCATTAAACAGTCCAGCCCCAAAATAGGGGCTGGGTATTTTACATTTTAAAATCTTCCGCTTTTTTACACCTCGAATAACTTTCTAAAAGCTTGCGCATGTTCTTTTTCGGAAGGAGACAAAGACATTATACAGCTACATTAAAATCTCTCAACGCATCGTTCAAACTGGTTTTTAAATCAGTGGATGGTTTACGTTGTCCAATGATTAAAGCACATCCAACACCATAGTCGCCCGCAGGAAAATTCTTTGTATAAGTACCTGGAATAACTACACTTCTTGCCGGCACCCTGCCTTTCGTTTCAATGGGGTTTGCACCACTCACATCGATTATTTTTGTGGATTGCGTAAGCACTACATTCGCCCCCAACACCGCCTCTTTTTCAACCCGTACGCCTTCTACTACAATACAACGGCTGCCGATAAAACAACCATCTTCAATGATTACCGGGCTAGCCTGCAATGGCTCTAACACGCCACCAATACCCACACCTCCACTCAGGTGAACGCCTTTACCAATCTGTGCACAACTGCCAACGGTAGCCCAGGTATCCACCATAGTGCCTTCATCTACATAGGCTCCGATATTTACGTAAGATGGCATCAACACCACGTTTCTAGCGAGGAAGGCACCATATCTTGCAATCGCATGAGGCACGGCTCTTACTCCCAGTTCCGCATAGCCGCTTTTTAATTTCATTTTGTCATAAAACTCAAATGGAGGCAATACCATGGTCTCCATTTGCTGTATCGCAAAATACATGAGTATCCCTTGCTTTACCCATTCATTCACCTGCCAGTGAATACTGCCGTCAACTGCAAATCCTTCTGGTGATGCGGTGCGTAGCCGACCTTTATCTACCTCCTCAATCACATCTCTAACAGCTTCTGCGTAGGTTGTTTCTTTCAAAAGTTCCCGGTTGCTCCAGGCGGCTTGTATTAATTTCTGTAATTGCATAATAATGGTTTATTTAAACTTATGTATTTTAAAAAATGATTTTAAATGAGCTGTTCTTCTAAAGGAGCGCAAGATACAAAAAGAAAAAATTGACTCAGTAAAATGGGAAATGGAAAGATTCATACAAATTCACCATTACCAGGCATCTTTAAATCCAACGAAGTTGAACACACAAAATGCAAGCGTTATAGTACCGGCTTCACAGGGTTTTATTTATCTTGCACCCGCAATAAGCACACAACAGTATGAACATAGGCTATGATGGTAAAAGGGCTTTCCAAAACAAAACAGGGCTGGGTAATTATACCCGTTCGCTCGTTACCATTTTAAGCCAGTATTATCCGGATTTCAAATACCATTTATTTGCGCCCAAACAAACCGGTCTGTTTAATACAGCCGCTTTCAATAATGTAAAAGCTTTACTTCCCAAACAACCGTTTTACAAAAAATTTCCTACCATCTGGCGACAAATAGGTATGGTGAAAGAAATTAAAAATGCCGGGCTGGATATTTACCATGGGGTAAGCAATGAACTGCCCAGGGGTATTGAAAAAACGGGTATCAAAACAGTTGTAACCGTCCATGATTTAATTTTTGAACGCTATCCCGAAACCTATCATTTTGATGAACGCTATGTGCATGGCTGGAAGATTAAAAGGGCTTGTAATATAGCGGATGTCATCATTGCCATCAGTAAGCAAACAAAGGATGACCTGGTAAATTTATACGGCGTAAATGAAGAGAAGATCGTAACCTGCTATCAAAGTTGCAACCCGATATTTGAAAAAATAATTTCACCTGCCGAAAAAGCATTGGTAAAAGAAAGATACCATTTGCCGGACCAGTACTTTTTATTTGTAAGTTCCATTGCTCCCCGCAAAAACCTGATTGCTATTTGCCGGGCAATGATTTTGCTAAGAAACAAAATCAATATTCCACTGGTAGTAATTGGCGATGGAAAGAAAGAAAAAGCGGAAGTAAAAAATTTGATGCTTGCCAATGGAATGGCCAGTCAACTAATATTGCTGAATGAGTTGCCGGTATCCAAAGAAAATGCATTCTCAACGGCCGCAGATTTCCCGGCTATTTACCAACAGGCGTTGGCATTGATTTATCCGTCTATTTTTGAAGGCTTTGGGCTGCCGGTACTGGAAGCTTTGTGGAGTGGTTTGCCGGTAATTTCCAGTAACACTTCCAGCCTTCCGGAAGTGGCAGGTGATGCTGCTTTGTACTTTGCACCGGATGATCACGAAGAGCTTGCCAGCCATATGCTAAGTGTTGCTGCAAATACCGGTCTGGCAGAAATATTAAGAGGCAAAGGTTTTGAACAAGCGCAGCAGTTTGCCACAAAAAAATATGCTGACAGTATTGTGCAAGTTTATAAAAGTATTTTATGACTCCATTTTCAGCCGACATTGATGAATGCTTGCGGGTGCTAAATAGTGGTGGTTTAATTCTTTATCCAACCGACACTATCTGGGGCATCGGCTGTGATGCAACCAATGAAGAAGCCGTATCAAAAATCTACGCACTTAAAGAAAGGGTTTCCAGCAAAACCATGATCATTTTATTGGCAGAGGAAAGAGATATATTAACCTATGTTACACAACCAGACCTTCAGATATTTGATTATATAAAGGGAATCTTAAAACCCGTAACGGTAATTTATGAAGGCGGTACTGCGGTGGCAGATAACCTGGTTGGCGAAGATGGCACCATAGCCATAAGGGTTATAAATGATGAGTTTTGCAAACACCTGATCAAAAGATTTCGTAAACCCATCGTATCTACCTCGGCTAATATTTCCAGTTATCCGCCGCCGCTACTTTTTAATGATATAGATGCCGCAATAAAAAACGGTGTTGACTATATAGTACAACACCGCCAGGATGATTTATATGCTGCTGCTCCATCTGCAATTATTAAATGGAACAACAATGGTATTCCAACAATTATCCGAAATTGATTACCGTGAATTGTGAATGGTGAATGTTTCAATGTTTAATGGTAAAGTAATAGAGTATATATTCACCATTCACCATTCACAAGTTTACCCCTGCACCTTTATAAAATTGCGAGTCCAACACCCACTTGTACACTCTGGCTTCTCCACTTATCCTTATTATCAATATCATTTAGATTATTTAAGCCTAGAGCATACCGTCCGTAAATTCTAAAGCCGCCCAACTTAAACTGTACACCTGCCAGCATACTAAAGTCGCCTTGCTTAAAAGCACTCTTACCATTTTCAACCATCGTTTTGCTTTTATCCTTTACAATGGCAAACTGAGGCCCGGCCTGCAATGCAACAAATTTGGAAAGTTTTACATTTAATAAAATAGGGATACTTATATAATTCAATTTGGTCTTGGTGCCGTTACTGACAACGTTTTTATAGATGTCGTTAAAACTGGATGACGTGTCCTGTGAAATTTGATTAAACACAACTTCAGGTTGAATAGAAAATCTTTTACCCAAACCAATTTCTGCAAATCCACCGAGGTGATAGCCATAACTAAATTCATCTTTAAAAGACTTCCCGGTTATTTTATTTACGTTGGCTCCACCTTTTACACCAAGGTGAAAAGTTTGAGCATGTGCTGCGGAAAAAATAAAGACGGTAAGTGCAAGTGTTACAAGTTTTGTTTTCATGATTTTAATTTTTGATTTGGGTTTCACATTTCAAGTTATATGCCAATGGCAAAAAAGAATACACAATTATTTGTTAACCAATGAACTGCTTAAAAAGTATAACCAATATTGAAAGTAAAGAGCTGCGAAAATCTTTTGCTATCCGAATCAAGCGATGGTAAATAATAGTCAATATAAAGTTGCGGTTGCAAATAAAACTTACCGATCATATACCGCATATCAACGTTTAACCCGATGGATTGTACTGCAAAATTAGATTCCTGCAATTTGTCAATTTTTCCCCGTCTATTCAATATTCTAAAAAGATTAACTGCATTCGTATTATGACTGATGGCTGTTTTACCGGACCCCGCATTCAACATCAATGTTGGGGTTAATGAAAGCCCGTCTGCCTGATCAAGCACTTCATACCACAGAAACTGATGCCCCAACGTAAACATCAAAGAGAAGGCGTTTAATTTATAAGTAACAGAATCATAAAAGCGCCTTTTAGTACCACCAATTACCGTATCCTTGTGCCGGGCATCTTTGTACACGCCGTTTGAAAACCCTACGGCTACTCCCGGCTGTAACCAATTTTTTAAATAACTGAAAGAAGTATAAAAATCATTTTGAATGGGGGATGAATAAGGAGAGAATTGATTCTTTACAAAATAATGGGTGTATGAAATACCAAAGTCAATGTCTTCATTACCCACTAACCCGAATGAAGGTGAAATCGAATATTGGCTCACTGCTACTCCACTTCCTTCATTTAATAAATTTGCGCCTGCTGCTAAACTTAAACCCGATTTATGGGTGTAGCCAATAGAAGGGGAGTAAATAAGTTTGCTTGAATTTTGATAAGCATTGAGTGCATTGTTTTTTACACTGTAAAGCCGGTTCCCAATTCCAACGTTTACAAATAAACTACTGGCAGGGCTGCCCGAAGAATCCAGCATGTTCATCAATTGGTTCAATATTTCAATGGAATCTTTTTCACTCAAACTACTGCCAGGTTTTGTTTGGGCAATTGAGCTGCCTGAAAGAAAAACAAAAGATATACAGCAAGAGATGAATGTACGCATGTGAAAGTGTTAAGTATTTGGCCGAGAAAAAATCAGACTGATAATTTATTACAAAGTTTAAGCAATAACGGATTTTGTAGCATAAATATTTAGTAAAAAGCAAAAGATATAGTGTTAACTTAATATTCAATTGCCTTTTGTGGCCGAAAACCCCTAGATTTGCAAATTATTTATAACGAGTATTGCATGAAGTGCCCAAAAAGGCTGTTGAATTTAGTTTTTACTTTGATTTTTTTTAATTAGGAATTCGGTAGCGCAACAACAGAAAATAGCATATCATGTAAACGCAAAAAAAAATTTACATGAATGCATTTGAAGCCTTAGGCTTAAACGAACAATTAGTACAAGCAATAACGGAAATGGGATTTGAAACTCCCACCCCCATCCAGGAAAAAGCAATCCCAGTTTTATTATCAGGAACAACAGATTTTGTAGGTTTGGCACAAACCGGTACAGGTAAAACTGCAGCCTTTGGTTTGCCTTTACTACACTTAATTGATATCTCTCAAAAACATCCACAGGCGTTGATCGTTTGTCCTACGAGGGAATTGTGTTTACAGATTTGCAACGATTTAATGAATTTTAAAAAGCATTTAAAAGGCTTAAATGCTGAACCGGTTTACGGTGGTGCTTCCATATCCATGCAAATTCGGGATCTTAAAAGAGGTGTACAGATAGTAGTAGCTACGCCAGGCCGTTTGATTGATTTGATCGAAAGAAAAGCAATTGACCTGCAAAAAGTGAAATACGTAGTATTGGATGAAGCAGATGAAATGCTGAACATGGGTTTTAGAGATGACATTGATTTTGTATTAAAGAATACCATTTTAAGAGAAAGTATCTGGTTGTTTAGTGCTACAATGCCCACCGCTGTAAAAGCAATTTCTAAAAACTTTATGACTAACCCGATTGAGGTTACCATGGGTAAAAAGAATACTGCAAACGTTAACATCGATCACCAATATTTTATTACACCTGCTCATAGCCGTTATGATACATTGAAACGCCTGGTCGATTTTAACCCGGGTATGTATGGTGTAATTTTTACCCGTACCAAAGCAGATGCCCAGGACGTAGCAGAGAGACTGGTAAAAGAAGGATACGATATTGAAGCATTGCATGGTGATTTAACCCAGCAACAAAGAGATAAGGTAATGGGCCGCTTCCGTGCCAAAAGCATTCAACTATTGATTGCAACCGATGTTGCTGCAAGAGGGATTGACGTAGATGGTATTACGCACGTTATCAATTACGAATTGCCAGATGATATTGAAGTGTACACCCATAGAAGTGGTCGTACTGCAAGAGCTGGTAAAAGTGGAATTTGTATCACCATCTGCCATAGCAGGGAAGCTTACAAAATCAGGTCGATTGAAAAAATGATCAACGCACAGTTTCATCGTTTAGATATACCAAGTGGTAAAGATGTTTGCCGCAAACAGTTTTTTCATTTTATGGATAAACTGATGGATGCAGATATTTCGAACAATGAATACGAAACTTATATGCCTGATCTGGAATCAAAGTTTGCAGACATCAGCAAAGAAGATGTGTTAAAAAGAGTGGCTGCATTGGAGTTCAACCAATTTTTAAAATATTACGAGCATTCAGACGACCTGAACGTAAAAACAGATTCAAGAGAAAGAAGAACGGAGAGTAGCTTTAGAGATGCAGGTAGCGGCGACCGAAGAGAGCGGACAACCTTTGCACGACCAGACAATGGTTTTGCGAGACTATTCATCAACCTTGGTACTAAAGATGGTTTTTACAAAGCCAGTTTTTTACAATTCATTTTAGATGAAAGCAATTTAAGCAAAGAAGTATTAGGCAA
>JBBQKO010000199.1:0-7823 GCA_038327005.1 Chitinophagales bacterium
CCAGACATTATTTTTTACCGATCGTTTTCTGTAGTGTTATTCCAATAAAACTGTAGCGCCGGTTTTTATAAAGACCAGCGTCTGCCATCTTGCTAAAACTATATTGTATTTCGGGGCCGACTACTAACGGATTTTTAGCATATGCATTCAATGAAAACAATACACCCAGTGACCCATTCAACTGCGTTTTATTCAACATCGCATTGTCCCGATAATAGTTACCACTGGTTACATCAAATTGTAATGCATTGGAGCTGATGAGCCGGGCAAGATTAATTCCTGTGGTAAGATAAACTGGTGCTTTCTTTTGCTGATTCAACTGTAGTTTTATGGATACCGGCAATTCGATAAAGTAAAAATGATTTTTAAATTTTTGCTGGCTTCCATTTCGATAAAAAAATTCACGGGATGAAAAATTATTGCTGATAAAAAACGCTGTACTATCCACCTTGGTCCCGGTCATCATAGTTGAGTTAAGCATTTTAAAATTTAGTCCAAGAACAATAGAAGATCGGGTAGTGATTTTTTTTTGCGCAAAACCCCCTATCAAAATACCTACATCAGTTTTTACGGGAGATGGATAAGAAACAACAGGGGTACCCATTGGCGAAGCTCCTGGACTATTTTGAATTAAATCTGCAACTATTTTTGATGCATCGCTATTACCTGTCCCAATTAAACCCAATAAACCTGGCTGGGTAGTAGCTGCTCCCAGAGAGAAATTAAGTCCAAACTGCCAGCCTCTCCTTTGGCTCAATTCAGTTTTCTTTTCAGTTACAAATTCGTTTTTATTTGCGGTTGTTATCATTTTTACAAATGGATCGCTGAGTTGAACAATTGCGATAGTTGCACCAATTCCTGCGATATCAAAATGAGACGGATTAGCTACAAAATCATTTATTGAATGAACCACTTTTTTCGATTCCCTGTCAGCATTTTGATTAACAGTTTCGTATTCAATGGTACCAAAATTTTCATCTGCCAAATCACCAGGAGCATTTTCGCTCACTGTTACATTTAGTTGCTGCTTTTTTTTATACACGACTTTTTTTGCTTTGTTAACTGCAACAGCAATTAAGTCACTTCTCTTACCTAGACTATTTCTCTCTGAAAAAGAAACTGATTTTTCCTCAACTGTAGTGTTTGTTACTACTTCAGCATTTTTGTTTTGCGTAGTTGAAACTGATTGTTGTTGTGTGCCAGTTGGTGCCAAATTTCTACCAGAATTTTTAGCCCTGTTTGTTTCAACCGCTGTTTCATTCCCCTTGTTTTGAATTACCGTGTTACTGCTACTTTTTATTTTATCGGAAATGTTTTCGTTTGATGAAGCGATTTGATATTCTTTGTCAGGCCGGTTATTGAAAACCAAATAAACAGTTGAGCTTATCATTAATAGCAGTAAAAGAATGATTACAAAAAACCGCCGGTCTTTTTTATCCTTTGCGATGCTTACAGAAAGTTTTTGCCACACTTCAGCAGATGGGCTCAATGATAGCTCATCCATTTTTTGCTGCACCTGTTTTTCAAAATTATTTTCCTGCATACTGTTCATTTTTTGAAAGTGATGAATATTTTTCAATCCATTCGATTAGTAAATACCTGGCTCTTGCATACTGAGATTTGGAAGTTCCGTCGCTGATACCAAGCATTGCTCCTATTTCTACATGTGTATATCCTTCGATGGCATATAAATTAAAGATGGTTTGGAAGCCGGTCGGTAATTGCCGGATCATTTCCGCCAGCTCCTTTGCATTGAGCTGAAACTCCGGGTTATTATCTGATACCGGATGCAGGGGCATTTCTGCGTAGACCAGTTCCTCCCGGTAACGCTTATTCTTTTTTAAGTAATTGAGTGCGGTGGTTACCATTATACGCCTGATCCAGCCGCCCAATTCACCGGTTGCCTTAAAATTATCAAGGTGCTGGTACACTTTTATAAAGCCTTCCTGCAAAACATCTTCTGCATCATGCATCGATTTGGTATAGCGATAGCATACCCCCAGCATTGCAGGGGCAAACTGTTCGTACAGTAACCGTTGGGCCACTGGATTCTTTTTAATACAATCTTTTACAAGTGAATGATGGTCCATTTTAAGCGCTATGGGTATTTGACAACCAAATGATGAAAAGGGTTGCATGGGGAAAAAGTAAGAAGTCCCTAAGAGCCCCTAAATCCCCTGAAGGGGACTTTGGACTCCAATGATGCAGTGTTACTTCTCTTTTTTTGGGTGGAGGAAGCAATTAAATGTTTTAAGTCCTGCGATAGAAGTAATATACAATATTGGAACAGGCCATGTAGGAACAGGCCGCGGCCTGTTCCTACAATACAACCCGACAATTGCCGGGCTGTATTGTAAATTTGCGGAATCCAATAGCTATCGAATCTTCCTCGAAAAATTCGTACAATTAATAATTAATTCAACGATCGCTACTACTAAACTACTCCTCTAAATCCCTTCTTTGGGCGACTTCGGTCCCTCCAAATATCCCTTCAATCCATTCAATGCAGCCTCATAGCCTGGACCGGTCAACTGGTCTACAAAAATACCATAAAACTTTTGCCAGGGATACCAGTGTAATTTGGTGATGGCCCGCCATTCAACCTGAACCGAATTTTGGGAGGGTAATGATGATAGTACTATATCGTTGTCAATATCATTTTCGCCATTGGCACGTAACAAAAATTTTACAGAATTGGTATCGGCAGAAAGCATTTGAATGGTGATCTCTTTGCCACGCTGCAAAATACTGTAAGTGGAATCGCTGCTTCCATTCGCAGGTGCAATACTTATCAGCCTGGCCGAATCCAAAATAAAAATAGGATGCCAGTTTTTCCAGTTGCTCATTGGTACTATTTGCCGCAGTACTTCGCTGTGGCTGGTATTGTTAATGATGACCGCTCTTGAAACCCTTACCCTGGAAGGAATCAATAAAGAAAACAACGTGATAATAACAAAGAGGCCGATGGCACCTACCAAAAATGCTTTAATTAATCGCATAATATAATTTTACTCCCATTTAAAAACTTTTACCGCTACTGCATAAATCACAACACCCCATATTAATAAAATACCAATTTCACTTTTCACCTCCCATAAACTTTGTCCTTCAAATGCAACCGCACGCATGGCGGTATTTAAATGCGTAAGTGGCAAAGCCCTTGAAATGGGCTGCAACCACCTGGGAAAAGCATCAATGGTAAAAAATGTTCCGCCCAGCAAAAACTGTGGTAAGGTTAGCAAATTGGCAAACGGAGGAATGCTGCTATCACTGGTTGCAAGTCCGCTAACGATAAAGCCCAACCCCATAAACACCACCAGTCCAATGAAGCTCAACACCAGCATTTCCAGTAAAGTTACCAATCCGTTGATGAGCGTAAAACCAAATAGAAATTTACCTGCTACAATGATTACAATGGCCGTCATCATTTGAAAAATTACCCTTGCCAAACCTTCGCCTAATATGATGTGCGTGCGACTGATCGGCGTTGCAAAAAAGCGTTTTAATACCAATGTATTTCTTAAATTAAAGAACATAAATGCCACCCCAAATACGCCCGAACTTAACAGCGAAAAACCCAACTGGCCGGGCAAAATAAAATCAATCGTTTTGTATGCCCGAATTACTTCTACATCTCTTACATAATTAAAATCAGGCACTGCATAAGTGGGTCTGTTAACATATTTTTCGTTGCTGATTTTATTTACAATGTTGTTAACCAACGGCATAAATTGCGGCCATTTGTCACTGCTGGCAGTGGTGGTAGATATTGAGTAAGTGTACGCCGGCATTTCAGTTGCATTCTTTTTAATGTTAAATATTCCGGTGATCCTTCCTTTTATTAGGCTAGTCCTTAATTGCTTTTCATTTTCAAAACGTACTATTTTTATCCGGTTGCTGGTTTTTATGGAGTCGAACAGAGCATTGGCTGTATCGCAGTTTTTATCAATGGCAATTTTATAGACCGGCACACCCCCGTTGTTACCGATAAAACCAAATACCAATATGAAAATAAAAGGAAAAGCAAAGCTAAAAAGCACTGCTGATGGACTCCTGAATTGCCCTAAAAGACTCGCTTTTGTAATGGCCAGCATGGCCCTGATTTGACTGTATTGCTGCATTAAAGAGAAAAGTTTTAAGCGTAAAGCTATTGGTAAAAAAAATGTAAAAAAAATTTGCAAGCCGAGACAAGTGACGTATATTTGTACGACAAATGACGGATTTATGGAAAAAAGTAAAAAAACATCTAAAACACCTTTATACAACCCTGTTAATAAAACAACCAAAGCCGAAGAGCCCGAAGCTGTTTTTACACGAAGCGTAAAGGTGATTCCATCTGTAAAGGATTTCTCCTATAACGAATTTAAAAAAATTGCAGATAAAACACCTTTTACCCAGGGTGAGTGGGCGGCCATGCTGATGGTTAGCGAGCGCACCCTGCAGCGTTATGCAAAAAGCAACAGCAGCTTTGCACCCATCAATGCCGAAAGATTTATTCAAATTAACCATGTGATCAACCGGGGCAAAAAGGTATTTGGCTCCGTTGAAGCCTTTTACGAATGGATACACGATAACCCGCCAATGCTGGAGGGCGATCTTTCTTTTAATTCACTTACCTCCTTTGATGGTATACAAAAAGTATTAACCCAAATTGGTCGTATAGAACACGGGATACTTTCATGATAGTGTACCGATTGAGCAGTGGTGAGTTTAAGAATGACCTGTCAGGCACAGGTGCCAAATTATTTGGTGGCCGTTGGAACTCAACCGGCTTGAATGCTTTGTACACAACCGAACATATTTCCCTGGCTATTTTAGAAATTTTAGTGCATGTAAAGTCGTACCGGCAGCCAACGGACTACCATTTGATCACCATCGAGATTCCTGAAACAGCCGAAATTATTACCATTGATCATGACAAATTAAAACGAAATTGGAAGGATGATCTTACATACGGGCAGTATATTGGAGATGAATTTTTAATCGCCAGTCAATCGCTGGTTTTAAAAGTTCCTTCCGCTATTGTTGAGCAGGAAAACAATTTTTTGATCAACCCAGCACATCCTGATGCGGAAAAAATAAAAATACGATCTTCTAAAATCTTCATGTTTGATAAAAGGCTTTACTTAAAAAATGAATAGGACTTATCTTTTACTCGGCAGTAATATGGGAAATAGCCGGGAGTTGTTAGCGGATGCCATTCGTCAAATTGAGAAGCAGACGGGTAAATTAATCCGTGCATCCGCTCTTTACTCAACGGCAGCATGGGGCAATACCGACCAACCTGATTTTTTAAACCAGGTAATTGTAATTGAAACTAAATTGTCTGCGGAGGAAACCCTGAAAAGTATTTTATCAATTGAGAAAAAAATGGGACGAGTGCGAACTGTTAAAAATGCTCCCCGCATTATTGACATTGATATTCTTTTTTTCAACAAAGAAATTATCCGTCTTCCCGATCTAATCGTTCCCCATCCAGAGATCCAAAACCGGCGCTTTGCATTGATTCCATTGAATGAGATAGCGCCCGGGTTCATTCATCCGGTCTTTAACCAACGTGTACACAAGTTACTAAAGCTGTGTAAGGACCCCCTAAATGTGAAGAAGTTTTAATAGCAGAAAAGATATTTCGCTTACTTTGCAACTGCAACTTATGAAGTATAGTTTTGTTACGATAGAAGGAAATATTGGTGCAGGCAAAACCACGCTGGCACATTTACTCAGCAAACATTTTAACGCAAGGCTTATTCTGGAAGAATTTGCCGACAATCCTTTTCTGCCAAAATTCTACGAAAATCAGCAGCAGTATGCATTTCCGCTAGAGTTATTTTTTATGGCAGAGCGTTACAAACAACTGAAAGAACTGTTGCAGACTAAGGACATGTTTCAGAATATTACCATCTCCGATTACCTTTTTACCAAATGCCTTTTATTTGCCAAAGTAAATTTGCCGGAAGAAGAATTCAGATTGTACCAAAAACTTTTTGACATCATCAATCCACAGATTGTTCAGCCGGATCTTTTAATTTACCTGCATTCCCCGGTAAAAAAACTACAGGAGAATATCAAAAAGCGCAACCGGGTTTATGAACAAGGCATTGCTGGCGACTACCTTTTCTCTTTACAGGAAACATACACCCAGTATATCAAGCAGCACAATATCAAAACGCTTTTTGTAGATGCTTCCAACGCCGATTTTTTAGGCAATGATGCTCACATGAAAGTAATCATTGATGCACTGGATAAGGAATACGAGCATGGACAGCATTATTTAACATTGCCTTAAAGTGCCCAATATCCTTTCAACAAAATCGGTGGCTTGGTCAAGTGAATCATCCAACGATATCGTTTTTTCGCCGATTCATTTTGTATTCCATAACACCCTTTCTACCAATTGAAATATTTCTTAACCTTCGCAACTGATTTTTGTTTTTTAACTTTATCATCTTTCAAATCAAAATTCTCTTTTGAATACAACTCCTTTAGCGGTTTTAAAAATACCTGAATTCAGAAATTTCATTCTGGGGCGTTTTGTTTTTATTATGGGCCTTCGTATGATGGGCACGTTGGTTGCCTGGTGGATGTATGAGCTTACCGGCGATGCATTCTACATCGGCATGATTGGTTTGGCTGAAGCAATTCCTGCTATCACGCTTGCTTTGTATGCAGGTTACGTAATTGATAAAAGTGAAAAAAGAAAACTATTACTGCGGTCTGTTTTTCTTTTTGCAGTTTGTTCCATAGTTTTATTGGGCACTTCTACCAGTTGGTTTCACCAGGAATTTGGCAACAAACTCATCATCATTTTTATTTACACGGTGATATTTTTTACCGGTGCTATCCGGGCTTTTTCCGGTCCTAGTTTTGGTGCCATCATTGCCTCTTTGGTACCTCGGGAATTATTGGTGAATGCCTCGCAACTAAGTTCTACCAGTTGGCTGATTGCCAGTATTTCCGGTCATGCTATGGCAGGGTTTTTAATTGCCTGGCTGCATGTTACCGGCACATTCATGATCATTACCTGCCTGATATTTACAGGCTTATTTTTTCTTACCAAACTAAAAGAGAAACCACCCGGTATGAGTGGTGAGAAAAAAACATTGGAAGCCGTCACCGAAGGTTTGAAGTTTGTTTTTAAAACCAGGGAATTATTGGGGGCGCTTACGCTTGATTTATTTGCGGTTTTATTTGGTGGTGCGGTTGCGATGGTTCCTGTGTATGCCAAAGACATTTTGCATGTTGGCCCCATTGGCTTTGGCTGGCTGAATGCTGCTGCGGATATAGGTGCAATCACGATGGTGATGGGACTAACCCTTTCGCCAATGAAGCGAAAACAGGGTATTAAATTATTATTTGCTGTAGCAGGCTTTGGTCTGTGCATCATCGTTTTTGGATTGTCTAAATGGTATTGGTTATCCTTTGGTGCACTGGTGGTGAGCGGGGTATTGGATGGCGTAAGCATGATCGTTAGAGGTAACATCGTTCAGTTGAAAACACCCGATGCATTGCGTGGCCGGGTGATGAGTGTGAACTCAATGTTCATCAATTCTTCCAACGAAATTGGCCAGTTTGAAAGTGGCGTTGCCGCCAAATTAATGGGCGTGGTTCCGTCTGTAGTTTTTGGTGGTTGTATGACGATTTTGGTAGTAGTGGCTACCTGGTTTAAGGCGCCTTCGTTGAAAAAGCTGGAGTATTAAAAGCCCCTGAAGCCCCTGTCCCCTGAAGGGGAACTTAGGACGAATCAGCATTTAATTTTTGTTATTGCTTTTAATTTTGTTGGTGAGTGCAGCATTATTTTTCATGGAATCGCTTTTTTTAGCATC
>JBBQKO010000200.1:0-7811 GCA_038327005.1 Chitinophagales bacterium
GGGCTTGCTTTAAAAGTATCCACCCTTCTTCCGATCTTCCATCGCCGCTTCGCTTACCCGATCATCAATCCTGGTTTCACCACGTTCACTAGTTTTGGTAGCGATTATTTCTTTGATGATATCATCAATATTGGAGGCACCTGACTCAACTGCTGCGGTACAAGTCATGTCGCCTACCGTTCTGTAGCGCACTGTTTTAACAGATACTTTATCAGCTTCATCCAGTTGAATAAATTCCGAGGTTGCCACCAGTTGTCCCTGGAATTCCAGCACTTCTCTTTCATGCGCAAAATAGATGGAAGGCAAATCAATATTGTTTCTGCGGATATAATTCCAGATGTCCAGTTCTGTCCAGTTGCTGATTGGAAAAACACGTACGTTTTCTCCTTTATCAATTCGGCCATTGTAGGTATTCCACAATTCGGGGCGTTGTAATTTTGGATCCCATTGTCCAAATTCATCCCTCACAGAAAAAATCCGTTCCTTGGCCCTGGCTTTCTCTTCATCTCTTCTTGCCCCGCCTATACAGGCATCAAATTTAAATTCTTCGATGGTATCCAGAAGTGTAAATGTTTGTAACGCATTTCTACTCGCAAACTTTCCTTTTTGTTCCGTAAGTCCTTTCTCTTTGATGGTATCCGCTACTTTTCTTACAATTAATTTCTCGCCGATTGATTCAGCAAATGCATCCCTGAAATCCAATGCTTCCTGAAAATTATGACCGGTATCAATGTGTACCAACGGGAAAGGAAATTTACCCGGACGAAATGCCTTCAACGCAAGGTGTACCAATACAATTGAATCTTTACCGCCGGAAAATAACAAGGCCGGACGTTCAAACTGTCCTGCCACTTCCCGAAAAATATGGATGGATTCTGATTCCAATTGATCTAAATAATCTAACCGGCGGTAAGAGCCACTTTTCTCACCCGATGGCGAAACCTGGTAGTCGGTCTGTTCAATCTTTTCACGCTTCATTTATAATTTCTTTTAATTTTTTTATTCAATATTTCTGAACGACATCTAAACTTGAGCTCTGTTAAGCCTAAAGTGACTCTAAGTGATAACACGAATTTTAGGCACTAATTACACGAATTAAGAATTAACTACTGTACCATTGCGAGTTTCATAGTTCTTACAGTAAAATAAATAGTACGCCAATTTAAAGTTTACACAGCCCTACAAAGTTTACAAACGCCCCTTCAGGGGTTTGGGGCTACAGGTGCTACCACTTCTTCGTGTACATGCAATCCACATTCTTTTTTATTGGCATCCTCCCACCACCAGCGACCTGCCCTGAAATCTTCACCAGGCTGGATAGCCCTGGTACAAGGCGCACAACCAATGCTTACAAAACCCCGGTCGTGTAAAGGATTGTAAGGCACTTTATTTTTCTGGATGTAATTTTTAACTTCTTCGGTAGTCCAGTGAAGTATGGGATGATATTTTATAATTTGATTGGCTTCATCCCACTCAAGAATCGGCAGATTTTGACGATCGGGTGAATGCGCTGCACGCAAACCGGTTATCCAAATTGCATTCCCGGCGAGGGCTTTTCTCAATGGCTCCACCTTGCGGATAAAGCAACAAGTTTTGCGATTATCTACTGATTCGTAAAAAGAATTTGGACCGTTTGCCTCCACAAATTCCTGTAGTTTATCCTGGTCGGGATAATAAGCTTTGATATGTGTTTGGTAGGCGGCATTGGTACTGCTCCAAACGGAATATGTTTCTGGAAACATCCTTCCCGTATCCAGGGTAAATATTTTTACAGGTAATTGATTACTCAAAATCTCGTGCGTAATCGCCTGGTCTTCATAACTAAAGCTGGAAGAAAACGTAACCTGACCAGGGAATTGATCAGTTAATAATTTTAAAAATGCGGTCACACTTAGTCCATCAGACTGATAGAGTAACTGGGCAATAAGCTGTTGTGTTTGATTCATTGTATTTAGAAAATAAAAGATGGGTAAAAAAATATGCAAAAAATTTAACCAAAAAATAAATTCTTAACAACAACCAATGTTATTGCTATACCTGTACATACACATAGATAAAGAAATAAATACCATAAAAAGTATAAGTCTATAAAGTTAGTGGACAAATATAGGGCTGAATATTGAATTGGACAATTTTTTTTACGAAATCGTTTGGCTAAGGCTTGCCTTTATGATTTTATAGCAAATAAAAAGAGGCAATTTTATATCCGGAAATTATAGAAAAGAAGTTTCACCAAAGAATGAAGGGTCGGATTATAAATGATTCAACATCAACTACTATGGTCGATTTGTATGGATAACATGATTTTGCAATTCTTTAAAAAATCGCACAGTCTTATTTTTTACTTCTTATTAACTTGTAAATTTTAATCGCACTCATCAATACTGCGGTAAAGAGTAACAATCCCACAACGCCCCAAACCCAGCTAATACTTTCTTTAACAGTCGCCAGCATTACGATTGCAATCAAAAGGATGGTGGCTACTTCATTCCAAATACGCAACTGATTGGAGGTGAAACGAAAGATGCCTTTCATTTGATCGCTATACATTCTTTGCAACGTAAATTGATAGGCATATAAAGCCGCTACAAAACCAAGTTTAATCAATATCCACGGCTGGGTTACCGGACTAAAGTAAATTGAAGAAGTGATCCAGGCAATCCATCCACCAAAAATGATGGTTAAGATAGCGGAAGGCCAGGTAATTCCGAACCAAAGCCTTTTAATCATAATGGAGAATTGGTCGGTAAGGATTTTTTTCTCCGGCTCGCTTTTTTCCTGTGCTTCCGTATTATAAATAAATAATCGTACGATGTAAAACATTCCTGCAAACCAGGTTACTATAAAAATGATGTGGATGGCTTTAACGTAGAAATACATGTGATGAGGGATGAGAAATGAGTGATGAGTGAGCAGTTATGAGTTATCGATGATGAATGATGAGTTATGAGTGATAAGTTATGAGTTAGTATTAATCAACATTCATGTGAGAACGTCTGATAAATCTTACATATAAATAAATCGTTAACTCTTAACTTGATAATTAATTAATGCGCTTAACTGTTTGAAAGTATTTACCAATCGTTCGCCAAGAGGTGAGAAAAATTCGCTGTTGCCATACATCAATTCAACTGCAATATCCATTGCCGTATCAATTTCGATTACAGAGCCTCTTGAAATTTCATAAAATATTTTTCGTTCAGCAGGCGACTTCCTTGAACTACCTTCTGCAATATTTAAATGAACGGAAAGTGCGGCTCGTCTAATCTCTTGTACCATCGCAAATATCTCATCGGCAGGAAATGTTTTCGTTATCCGATAACACTCAAGACATAAAAATCTAGACGCCTGAAAAACGTCCAACTTGGTATGAGATAGTTGTAAAAACACAGCGGGCAATTTAATTGTCAAAAAGAGGTGATAATAAAAGCAGGTTGTAATCTACAAATATTTTATGCATTTCTTTTTACAATCATCTTCAAAAAAATGATATTGACCACTAAATTGAAGTTCCAATTAATAGAAGCCCAACATTTCATCAATCATTTCTAATTCTACATTCCTCATTTCTCATCCCTCATCTCTCATCTCTCATTTCTCATCCCTCATCTCTCATCTCTCATCTCTCATTTCTCATCTCTGATCTCTGATCTCTCATTTCTCATCACTCATTTCTCATCACTCATTTTTCCTCCCTCATTCCTCATCCTGCAAACTCATTCACCCACCCACTCAAAACATCTACCCACAGCGGATTGGTATTCAAACAAGGTATCATCGTGTAAGTTTCTCCGCCGGCCTCCATAAAAGATTCTTTACCACGTTCATCAATTTCTTCCAATGTTTCCAGACAATCACTTACAAATGCCGGACAAAGAATCAACAATTTTTTGATACCTTCCTTTGGCATTTCTTCCAAACGCTTATCCGTAAAGGGTTGCAGCCAGCCTTTACCCAATCTTGACTGAAAAGCGATGCTGTAGTTTTCCGTAGGAACACCCAATTGTTCCATCACCAACCTGGTGGTAGTAAACACCTGGTGCCGGTAGCAGGTTGCATGCGCCGGAGAGTCCACTTCACAACAGTTTTCAACTTTCATGCAATGGCAGCCGGTAGTATCGCTTTTGCGAACGTGCCTGCCGGGAATTCCATGATAGCTAAATAAAATATGATCGTGGGTGTGTGCCAGGTAAGGCCTGATGTTTTCTGCCAGCGCATGAATATAGCCGGGGTCTTTGTAAAAGGGTTCCAAAAAAGTAAGCTTGTAAGGATACTTGTTTTCGGTATGTACTTCTTTAGCATATTCTACCGCTGTTTCAAAAGATGACATGGCATAATGCGGATACAGGGGTATAGCAAGCACTTCATCCAGGTCGGGATGATCTTTCAACAATTTATCAAAAGCAGATTGCATGGTTGGATTACCATACCGCATCGCCACTTCAACAGGAACGGATACCTGCTTTTGTAAAGCGGCCTGCAATTGTTTTGTTAAAACCACTAAAGGCGAACCTTCTTTTGTCCAGATGGTTTTGTACGCTTCTGCAGATTTTGGCGCACGAAAGGGAACAATGATGCCATTGATCAAAATATACCTGGCAAGAAACGGAACATCAATCACCCGCTCATCCATTAAAAACTGTTTAAGATAACGTCTTACGTCTTTTACCTCTGTAGAATCCGGCGATCCGAGATTCATTAAAATAACTCCTGTTTTTTTAGCCATGGCAATAATAAATGAATTGCAAATGTAACCACTGACGTTTCTAAAAGTTCAATTGACGTTTAAATATTGAACTTCTCATTGCCCAACATCAATGTTTCTAACAATAATGTTTTAACAATGATTCTCATCATATTGTCACATGAGCCAGTTCATAATGCAAAATGACAAACTGATGACATAGAAATTAGTTTACAAACTGACTCGCTACTAAATTTGCACTGTACTTATTCAATTACTATTTCCAAATGCTCGGACTCAACCAAACAGATTTATCGACTTTCTTTATAGCAGGCATCAATTATAAAAAAACCGATGCCAATTTAAGAGGGATGTATGCAATCAATAGTGATCAATATGCCAATCTGATTTTACTTGCTCCCAAATTTAAAGTAAAAGAGTTTTTTGTATTATCAACTTGCAACCGCACAGAAATTTATGGTTTTGCAGAAAATATAAATGACTTACCAAATTTGCTTTGTACACAAACCCAGGGTAATATTGATACATTTAACAAGATGGCCTACGTAAAGAAAGGGTTTAAAGCAATTGAACATCTTTTTTGTGTAGCAGCCGGTTTAGATTCGCAGATTTTAGGGGACTACGAAATTGTAGGCCAGATTAAAACAGCTTTCAAATATTCCAAAGAAAACCATTTCATTGGTGCTTACATGGATCGCCTCGTAAATGAAGTTTTGAAATCTTCTAAATTAATAAGAACCAATACAGCACTGAGTGGTGGCAGCATTTCGGTTTCATTTGCAGCGGTGCAGTATATAAAAGAAAAAGTTGCGGATATTACTGATAAGAAAATTCTTTTACTGGGTACCGGAAAAATTGGCGGTAACACCTGTAAAAATCTGGTAGATTACCTGCAAACAAAAAACATTACCCTTATTAACAGAACAGAAGATAAAGCTGCAAAGCTTGCGATTGAACTGGGCTTAAAGTGTGCTTCAATGGACGACTTGTCCAATGAGATAGATAAGGCAGATATTATTTTGGTTGCGACAAATTCCGCAGACCCTGTGATTTTAGAATCGCACATTGTTAATAGCAGCGTTAAGCTAATCATCGATCTATCGATTCCTTACAATGTAGAAAAAGCTGCGCAGGAACTGGCGCACATCACATTGGTAAATGTGGATGAGTTATCAAAAATTAAAGACGAAACCCTACAGACAAGAATTGGGGAAATACCTAAAGCAAAAGCAATCATTGCTGATCATATTGCAGAATTTTCCGATTGGCATGAAATGCGTAAAAATGTACCTGTATTAAAAGCGGTGAAAGACAAATTGCAGGCGATGCACCAATGCAATATGTTTATTAACTATTCTGCTACTTTAACTCCACTAACGACCAAACACAATCCCGAAGAAAAAATTCAGAAAGTAATCAATGGGATGGCGATAAAAATGCGCCTGCAAAATCATCGTGGCTGTAACTATATAGAAGCCATCAATGAGTATATTGCCACTGGCACAAACTAAATTTACATGGTTAAAGCAATCAGAATTGGAACCAGGGAAAGTCAATTAGCGGTTTGGCAGGCTACGCTGGTACAGCAATTATTGGCGAAAAACAATTTCGAATCAAAACTGGTATTCATAAAAAGCGAAGGCGATATTGACCTGCAAACACCGCTGTACGAAATGGGTGTTCAAGGCATATTTACCAGGAGTCTCGACATTGCGCTGCTTACCAATAAGATTGACATCGCAGTACACTCCATGAAGGACGTGCCCACTCAATTACCAAGAGGCATCGTACAATCAGCCGTATTAGAAAGAGCATCACACAAAGACATATTTGTTTTCAAAAACAATAAAGATTTGGTCAATGGTCAATTGTCAATGGTCAATAACGACCCCTCATTCAATATTCACCATCCGATAGCTATCGGATCACCACTCACGATCGCCACCAGCAGCATCCGCCGCAAAGCCCAATGGCTAAACCGTTACCCCAATCACACCATTGAAAATCTCCGGGGCAATGTTAATACCCGACTTCGCAAAGTGCAGGAGAACAACTGGCACGGCGCCATCTTTGCCGCAGCAGGATTGGAAAGAATCAACCTGCGCCCCGAAAATTCCATCGATTTAGACTGGATGTTACCGGCACCTGCACAAGGCGCCATCATGGTTGTATGCAGAGAAGACGATCAATTTAGCATGGATGCCTGCCATCATTTCAATCACCACGATACCGCCGTTTGTACCAAAATAGAACGGGACTTTTTAAGGACATTGTTGGGCGGTTGCTCCACTCCTATCAGTGCTTTGGCTGAAGTAAAAGGAGATGAAATTTTCTTTCACGGAAATATATTGTCCGTTGATGGAAAAGAAAAACTATCCATCGAAAAAACGACTACCTTGAATGCATCAATTAACCTCGGTGAAACTGCCGCAGAAGAATTATTAAGCAAAGGAGCAGATAAAATTGCCGATGCCATTCGGAATGCAAAATAGAATTTCCATACTTTGTACAAGACCTTTAAACCCAACGCTGGTTGATGAAGCGATGCATGAAGGTATTCACATACACGAGTTATCTTTTATAGAAACTGAACCCATTCAATCGATCACCGTACAGCAGGAAATAGAACAGGCATTGCTGCAAACAGCTACCGTTGTTTTTACCAGCATGAATGCAGTGGAGGCCGTTGCTTTTTACCAGGAAGGAACACAACCTGACTGGGATATTTATTGCATTGGCACTACAACCAACAAACTGGTAGCCAAATATTTTGGACAGGAAAAAATTAAGGGAACCGCCAATGATGCGGCATCATTGGCTGAACTAATTACTGCGGACCGCTTTATAGATGAAGTGATTTTCTTTTGTGGCGATCAGCGCAGAGATGAGCTACCGGCCATACTACGAGAACATGATATTGAAGTAAATGAGATTGAAGTATACCAGACTATTTCAATAGCTCATAAAATTGACAAGGTGTACCACGGAATACTTTTTTTTAGTCCAAGTGCAGTAGCCAGTTTTTTTAAAAACAACAAGCTGCCGGATGCAACCATTTTATTTGCCATTGGTAATACCACAGCAAACGAAATAAAAAAATACAGCA
>JBBQKO010000201.1:0-7738 GCA_038327005.1 Chitinophagales bacterium
GAAATTGAAAGGCTTAGTTTGGTTTTTCGCCATTGCTTTAATTTTTATCTCTCTATGGGAGCTATCCTACACATGGGTGATACGTAATTATGAAGGCAAGGTAAAAGCACAGGCAGAAAAACAAGTAAAATCCCAATTCCCGGATGTTAAAGGCGAGGACAAAGACCTGCTGGTAAAGAACAGGATGCAGCGGATGCTCGACAGCACAAGAGACAAAAGCATTTATCCTTTGGTAGGAACTACTTACCAAAAGTGTAAAGAAAATGAACTGAAACTTGGGTTAGATTTACAGGGTGGTATGAGTGTAACGATGGACGTGAGTCTGGAAGGCTTACTGAAATCAATGAGTAACAATCCCAAAGATCCTGCCTTGTTAAAAGCCATTCAAACTGCGAATGTTCAAAAGATCAATAATACGACTGACTATATAACATTGTTTGCTGCGGCCTATAAGGAACAAAATCCTACTGCCAAATTAACTTCTTTATTCGCCGGAGCTGGTAAATCAATCAAGATTACCGACAGCGATGACAAAGCCCTTGACCAAATTCGTACAACTGCAAAAGGTGCCATCAACGAAACTTACAAAATCTTAGTAAAACGTATTGATAAATTTGGTTTGGCAAGTCCTACCATTAACCTGGATGAAAATCGTGGTGTAATCAACGTGGAACTGGCTGGTATTACTGATAAACAACGGGTTCGTAAATTATTGCAGGCCAGTGCCAATCTCCAGTTTTGGGAGGTGTACAATATCAGCGAATTAGCTGGTGCATTGCAAAATGCGGATAAAGCGGTAAGTGATTACCTGAGCGGAATCAGTGCGACTGATACTACTCAAAAAAATGTAGTGGATTCTGTAAAAATGGCCGCCAATCAGAATGCATTTTTCAAAGTAATCAACCCGATTGATGGTCAGCAGGATCCTAAAACCGGCCGGACTGTTTTTAGTGCACCCATCGGAAGTGTTGCGTTGAAAGATACGGGTGTATTCAATAGCTACATGAATCTGGAAGCGGTAAAAAACAACATACCAGCCGATGTTAAATTTATGTTTGGTGTGGAAGAAAAGGTAGTGAAAACCGGAGCCCGTTATTATCCTTTGTATGCGATCAAAACCATACCGGGATCAGATAAGGCAAAATTAGAAGGTGAAGGCGTGGAAGAATCAAGTCAGAGTTTTGATGACAGAGGCCGTCCATCTATAAAAATGCAAATGACGCCAACGGGTGCTAAAACCTGGGCCAGGATGACAGCGGATAATACCAACCGTCCTTTGGCGATTGTTCTGGATGAAATTGTTTATTCTGCTCCCAATGTAAACGGAGCTATTGAAGGCGGAAGCTCTGAAATATCCGGTAGTTTCACTACTGAAGAAGCACAGGATCTGGCGAATATTTTGAAATCAGGTAAAACGAATGCGCCTGCAAAAATTGTTGCGGAGCAAATCGTTGGCCCCACCCTCGGTAAAGCTGCCGTTAATGGTGGTATGATGGCCTTTGGTATTGCCTTCCTGGTTATTTTTGGTTTGATGCTGGTGTATTATAACAATGGTGGCTGGGTGGCCAATATCTCACTGATATTGAACTTGCTGTTTACCATCGGTGTATTGAGTGCAATGGGCTTTACTTTAACAGCCGCCGGTATTGCCGGTTTGGTATTAACCATCGGTATGGCGGTAGATACCAACGTAATTATATTTGAAAGAATCAAAGAGGAATTAACTAAAGGCAAATCTTACCCGCAGGCGGTGAATGATGGTTACAGGCGTTCATTGGCTCCTGTTATTGATGCCCACGTTACCACCTTGTTAACAGCTATTATTTTAGCTTACTTCGGCTTAGGTCCTATCCTTGGTTTTGCTACCACTCAGATTATTGGTATCCTGTTGTCTTTGTTTTGCGGAATCCTGGTATCAAGACTTATCACCGACTTTTACACCAACAAAAACCGTCACTTTAATTACTTCACCGCCGTGTCTAAGCGGGTATTCAAACATGCCAAATATGAATTTGTAAAATATAGAAAAGTAGCTTACGGAATTTCAATCGGTGTTTTACTATTGGGCGTAGGTTCTTATTTTAATGGGTTTCATTATGGTGTTGAATTTAAAGGAGGACGCAGTTATACAGTAGCGTTCCCTCAAGCTGTTACCAACGAAATGGTACAGGAAGATTTGCGTACAGCCTTAAAAGGTGATTTCCCGATCATTAAAACAGTGGGTGATAGTAAACATTTAAATATCACTACCTCTTATTTAATCGGACGGGATAATGCAGATGATTCGGTTCAAATTCAGCTTTATGAAGGGCTGAAGAAAGTGCTTCCGAATATCACCTATGAAGACTTTGCTAAAAACAGTATCCAGAGTTCACAAACGATTCAGCCTACTATTTCAACCGATTTGAAAGCGGGTGCCATTAAGGCGATCTTCTTTGGATTGATGGCCATTTTCATTTATATCTTTATCCGTTTTCGTGATTGGAGATATTCTTTTGGAACCATAGTTGCATTGTTTCATGATGTACTGGTAATGCTGGCGGTATTCTCTTTCATGAAAAACGTGGTTCCATTCCCGTTGGAAATAGATCAGCATTTTATTGCGGCTATTTTAACCGTGATTGGTTTTAGTATGAATGATACGGTAATTGTATTTGACCGTATCCGTGAGTATAGCAAAGGATCCAAGGCTATTGAAAAAGAAACCATTATTAACCGGGCCATCAATGACACATTGAGTCGTACCGTAATGACTTCGCTTACCGTATTCTTAACCTTACTGATCTTATTCATCTTTGGCGGTGAGGTTACAAGAGGTTTTGCTTTTGCGATGTTGATTGGTGTAATCACCGGTACCTACTCTTCTATTTTTGTAGCAGCTCCAATCTTGGTTGACTTTGCAAAAGACAAACCATTGGGAGAAGCAGAACTAATCAGCAGCGATAAGCCTGTTGTTAAGACTGATAAGGTGGTTGGCCACAAAGCCTAGTCTTTGCAATAAACATTTAAGCTATTTTTATACCATCCCGTTCATTTTTTGAACGGGATTTTTTTGTCGGGGAAGCGACACTTATTCATTATTCTTTGGAGATAAATAAAACCGGAACACATTACACACAGAGGAACCGATATCTTCCAGCGCCTTGGTTGTATATCGTGAGCGCCGTTGTTGGGTCTCGTGAGCAACAACTAAAGTACCAGCCAATTTGGATTAAGCCAGGGGAGTTAATCGTACGGGGTATCCTACACCAAAATCTCCTTCAGAAATCATCGGAACCTTGTTCCGGGAAGTGATCGAGTGGGTTCAATTTGCACCCGGATCCGCCAGACAGCAGGGAGGTACGGAAACCTTATTTGGTAAAAGAATTGGGATGTGGTGGAATTGGGATTGTAATCTTATATTTTGACTTTTTTGGAATCATTGCATTCAAGCCCTTTAAAAACGACATATTTAAACATCGGGCAAAGCCCTAAGTAAATAAAATATAAACAACATAGCCCTGAAAGAGAGTCTTTAAGTTGGTGGCGTAATTAATGGGTTTAATTTAAATGGTCCAGGGTAAAACCAGTGGTTACAATATTTTGTTTAAAATAACCCAAATGGAGTTGAATCATTGTACTTTATATTCAACCCCGTTGGGGTTGTTGAAACATTTGATGAGCAAGTATGGGTTTCACACACGGCTACGCATATTCAACCCCTTCAGTTGTGCTTGCTGATTTAATTTCAAAGGATTCCAATTTCAAAGATTTTTTAATGAGAGAAGTAGAAAATACTGATGTTGTAAAACATGAACTACCGGCTACAGTGCCTACTCTAATATAAAAAAGCCCGTCCAACAATGAACGGGCCTTTTAAACAATAAAAAATCAAACCCAAAATCAATTACTTCACTTAAAAAAATCATCCAACGCTTTTAAAAAAGGTGGTTTACACTGCGAAAGAGGTACCGCATCCACAGGTAGTACTTGCATTGGGATTTTTAAAGGTAAATCCCCTGGAATTCAATCCGCCCTGCCAGTCTACTTCCATCCCCATTAAATAAATACCATGCGATTTCTCCATAATACACGGAATACCGGCTATTTCAAAATGTTCATCTTTATCGGTCGGAATATCAAATCCCAGCACATAAGTCATTCCACTGCAACCACCACCTTTCACTCCTACCCTTAATAAATTCTGACTGTCAAAACTCGCTTCACTCATCAGTCTTTGAACTTCCTCAATAGCACTCTGGGTTAAAATTACCGGTGTTGATATTGTCGCTTCCATATTTTAAATTATTTATACAAAGGTAAACACAATTTAAAACCGGGCAGTCTGCGGCTTTTGCGAAAGAAGGAAATTATTAGGTACTGTATGCCTTACTTTTGTAAAAAAAATTATGTTGTTATTTGATGTTGGGTTTCCTGAAATACAAGGAATTTTAACCGTAGTCATCTTTGGCCTGTTGTTTTATTTATTAACCGAATTGCGTCAGCTTAGATCATCCATTAATTCCAAACAACCTGCCACCGTGCCCGCAGGCAATGGCCTGTTGCCGCTACAAGCCTACGAGCGGCTTACCTTACTGGCAGACCGCATCTCTTTAAAAAACCTGGTTACCCGGATGCATTCTACCAATTTTACTACGGCTGAATTGCAAGCTGGACTGGTAGAAACGATCCGAACAGAATATGAGCACAATATTACCCAGCAGATTTATATCAACCCCGAGGTTTGGAAAGCAGTCACGAATATGAAAGAACAAAATATTTTCATCATCAACCAGTTGGCTGCTGCGCTGCCTCCGCAATCCAATGCAGTAGAACTGAGTAAACTGATTTTGGAATACAGTGCCAATAAAGATGCAGAGCTTGGCAGCATTGTATTGGATGCGATACAGTATGAAGTGAAAAAGTTGGTTTAAATGATGGTTGATGATTGATGGTTGATGGATTGTTGCGGGGTTGGTTACTGATCCGATTTTTTTTGGGGTGATAGATTGTTTTTATTGGTCCAATGATGTTTCCTGCAAAATTCAATATTTTTTGTTCATTCATTTATGGAGCTAGTGTGCTGTTAAGCCTAAAATCACTCAAAGTGAATACTCGAATTTAAGGCTCGTATTTTAAGTCAGGTACTGTATTAATTCGTGTAATTCGTGCCTTAAAAATTCGTGTAATAAAAATCCATATAATTCGTGCCTTAAAATTCGTGTAATAAAATATACAACCATTTAAATTTAATACAGCACTAAGATAAAAAACGCCGCCAGGCACAAAGGCTTATGAAAAAGAAATTCACCGATTCCAGAATTGAAGTAAAGGAAGTTTATACAGCCGATGATTTACCGGCAATTTCGAAGGCATTACCGGGCGAATTCCCTTTTACCCGAGGCGTGCAGTCTGATATGTATCGCGGCAAATTATGGACGATGCGGCAGTATGCAGGGTTCAGCACAGCCGAAGAAAGCAATAAACGCTACCATTATTTGTTGTCACAGGGCGTAAACGGATTGAGTGTGGCATTTGATCTGCCCACGCAAATTGGTTACGACAGCGATCATGCCCTTTCGGAAGGTGAAGTAGGAAAAGTAGGCGTTGCCATTGACTCCATTGAAGATATGGAAGCCTTATTCAGGGGGATCAGGCTGGAGGATATCACCACGTCCATGACGATTAATTCTACCGGCTTTATACTGCTCGCTTTTTACATCGCACTGGCAAAAAAGCAGGGTGCTGATCTTAGTAAAATTTCAGGTACCATTCAAAATGACATCCTAAAAGAATATGCGGCGAGAGGTACCTATATCTATCCACCCAAACCTTCTATGCGCATCATCACCGATATTTTTGAATGGTGTGCCAAAGAGGTTCCCAAGTGGAATACCATTTCTATTTCAGGTTATCATATCCGGGAAGCAGGCAGTACCGCCGTGCAGGAAATTGCCTTTACCTTAAGTAACGGTAAAGCTTATGTAAAAGCTGCGATTGATAAGGGGATGGATATCAATATTTTTGGCAAACGCCTTTCCTTCTTTTTTAATGCCCACAATAATTTATTTGAAGAAGTAGCCAAATTCAGAGCTGCACGAAAGATGTGGGCTACCATCATGAAAGAACTGGGTGCAACTGATCCTAAGGCGATGATGCTGCGCTTTCATACACAAACCGGCGGAGCAACACTTACTGCACAGCAACCGCTTAACAACGTTACCCGTGTAGCCATACAAACGCTTGCTGCAGTTTTAGGTGGCACCCAAAGTTTACATACCAACGGTTATGATGAAGCGCTTAGTTTGCCAACAGAGGAAGCCGCTGGCATAGCCCTGCGCACTCAACAAATTGTAGCGTTTGAAAGTGGCGCACCGGATACCGCCGATCCATTGGCTGGCAGTTATTTTGTGGAAAGTCTTACCAATGAAGTGGAAACCAATGCCTGGAAACTGATAGAAAAAATAGATGCCATGGGTGGTAGTGTGCCAGCCATAGAACAAGGCTTTATGCAGGATGAAATTGCAAAGAGTGCCTACGAATACCAGCGCCAGATTGAGAGTGGTGAAAAGGTGATTGTGGGGGTAAATAAATTTCAGTCGGCAGAAAGATTTGTAACACCCGGATTTAAAATAAACGACAGCATCCGGCAGGTACAAACCGACCAGCTCAATGCATTGAAGGCAAAGCGTGACCATACAAAAGTGAAGGAATGTTTATCCAGGATCAATGATGCGGCAAAAGGCACAGCCAACCTGATGCCACTGGTAGTAGAAGCGGTAGAGAATTTCTGCACACTCGGTGAAATATCGGATGAATTGAGATCCGTTTTTGGAGAATACAAATAAGGGCATCTCTAAAAACTTACCTTTTCCTCTCTTTTGTCGAAGACCCCGAATTTTTCGGGGGAAAGGAATTAAAGGTGAGGCAAAATAAAAAAATGAGTTTTTAGAGATGCCCATAAGACAATGACTTCTGATAGTTAGAATGCATTCATAAAAAACCACCTTCGTTTGAAAGGTGGTTTTTCGTTTTTAAAGAGTGCTGACAACTTTTGGAAGTTTTGCAACCCGTCTGCTAAAGAGTATCTCTGAAGGCATATAATTAAAAAGCACTTTTTTGTCCATTACGCCCACTTTTATATGATTATGCAAGGATTGTTCAGAGTTTAAACTACCTCGTGTGCCGGGGTTAAAGTGATATTCGACAAATACTATTTCTACTGCCTATTATTAGACCGGCTCTTTTATAAAATGATGTGAAGGATTGATCAGGGTATAAAACTACCTCGTGTGCCGGGGTTAAGGTGATATTCGACAAATACTATCTCTACTGCGTATTATTAGACCGGCTCTTTTATAAAATGATGTGAAGGATTGATCGGGGTAAAAAACTACCTCGTGTGCCGGGGTTGCCAACCTTTCAAAGGTTGGTAACCCAATGGAAAGCTGGATGTGCTGCTATTAAAAAAAGAAAGGAAATTAGGGTTTAAAATTAGCAAGAAACGCCTTTTAGGCATTTCTCAAAATTTAATTGCCGTATTTTTTGCGAACTATTATCAGCAATAAACCCGGTAAGAATAAATATTACCCTGACCTGCTGTAAAATACAAGCAAAAGGCCCCCAAAAGGAGGCCTTGCTAAAAAATATTGACTAACTATTTCATGTGCTTCAAATTAACGCCGTACAAAATTATAAAGACTATCCCTATAAATCCAACCATTACAGATGAGATAATAGACATTAAATTGTCTGTACC
>JBBQKO010000202.1:0-7723 GCA_038327005.1 Chitinophagales bacterium
CATTTACTTTTTTATCAAAGCTGATACCAGCTTTATCTAAAATATACTGAGCCGTGGAGCGACCTATTCCAAATATGTAGGTTAAACCTATTTCGCCTCTTTTATTTTTTGGTAAATCTATACCGGCAATACGAGCCATAGTTCTGTTGATTTGTTAATATGATGATTTGTTTAGATGGTTTTCACCATTGATCATTGACCAATTTTTACCCTTGTCTTTGTTTAAAACGAGGATTCTTTTTATTGATCACAAACAAGACACCTTTTCTTCTTACAATCTTGCAATCAACACTTCTTTTCTTAATTGAAGCTTTAACCTTCATGTTTTTTTTTTTATTTATTAATAATCGCTTTGCAGTTTTAACCAGTACTGGCTATTTGTACCTGAAAATTATCCGTCCCCTTGTTAAATCATAAGGGCTCATTTCCACACCAACTTTATCCCCCGGCAATATTCTAATGTAGTGCATCCTCATCTTTCCGGAGATGGTCGCCAGTATTTCGTGACCATTTTCTAATTTCACTTTGAACATAGCATTACTGAGTGCTTCTAAAATTGTTCCGTCTTGTTTGATGAGTGCCTGCTTAGCCATATTTTTGGAGCGCAAAGATAGGAGGATTAATTTAATTATTAATAAAAAAATCAGATATTTACCAACTAAAACCCCATTTCCCCATGAAGAAGATAATTTTAACCATTGTGACCGCAACATTGCTTGGAATTTCCTGTAAAAAAAAGGATACGCCCGACCCTGTTCCCGTTCCAACATTCAAATTTATGAGTTTAACCGCAGGCAGTTCCTGGAATTACGAGTTGATTAACAACGCAGCTCCTTCCACTACTACGTTTAAATTAACATCTACCAGCAGAGATTCAACTATCAATGGCAAGGCTTACCACGTATATACAAATAGCAGAAGTGGTAATGAGTACTATAATATTACCGGCAATGATTATCTAAATTTCAGAAGTTTACCGGCTGCTATTGGCGGATCGTTTGTTGAATACATTTATTTAAAAGACAATGCGGCTGCCGGAGCAAGCTGGAGCCAGTCTTTCGCAGCAACTGCCAATGGTTTTCCTATAAATGCCACACTCAATAATACCGTAACTGCAAAAGGAATAACCAAAGTGGTAAAAGGTATTACTTATAATAACGTTTATCACGTTACCACTACCCTTTCGGTGTCTGTCAGCGGGTTTCCTATTCCCGCCAGTGGATTATCTACAGATATACAAACCTTTTATGCCGAAAAATTTGGGGTCATTCAATCCATCAATAAAATCAATCTGAATTATTTGGGCATTACAGACAACACCGATCAACAAACGAACCTGATTTCAGCAGATATAAAATAGCCTCAAATTATTATAAATAAAAAAACCTGGTTAATAATACCAGGCTTTTTTATTTATGGGATCTCTAAAAACTCATTTTTTTTATTTGACCTCACCTTTAATTCCTCTCCCACGAAAAATTCGGGGTCCTCGACAAAAGAGAGGAAAAGGTAAGTTTTTAGAGATGCCCTTATAATTTGAGTGATTAATTGAACGACTCGTCGTTTAACAATACTTTGGTCATATCGTGAAAATGATTTTGCAACTGGTGAATGCTAATCGGTTGCATGATATGTCTTCTTTCATCCCGATACCATATTTCCATTCTGGAAAAATCACCCTGGGATGGAGTTAAAATTCTAAAGGCACCTTTCAGGTATTTAACTGTACCATCTTCATGCGCTTCTTTTGTAAATTTCAACTTCATCAATTGTTCTTCATCAATTGGAATCGGCGAAAGCTGACTGGTTTCAAACCAAAATTCCTGGGTGCCGGTATCTACACAAACCTGTTTTTCATCCCTGTTCAGGTTCGTAACCTCACCCAGCAGGATGTCGCCATCATTATCGGCTTTTAAAAAATCGCCTACTTTAATTTCTTTAAATTGAATCATAGCTAATCGTTTTTATTTAATTGAATTTACCACTTTTTAGAAAATAACAAGATTATATTATTGAAATTATTTTATGTACCCGGTAACACCTTCAAAAGCTAACCGAACGTGTATTTCCTTGAATCAATACGATTGTATTTCAACGACACCACGATTGCCCTATTCAGCCCAGCTCATTACGTATCCTTCATTTTCTATTTCGAGGGCTTCACGGGTTAATTGCAACGGATGAAAGGTATCCACCATTACCGCAAGTTCGCTGGTAGCTTTGGCGTCAATACTTTTTTCCACTGCACCGGGATGCGGACCATGGGCTATGCCGGCAGGATGCAGGTTGATCATTCCCCGGGTAACATGCTTACGGCTCATAAAATCGCCATCTACATAATACAACACTTCATCACTATCAATATTGCTATGATTGTAGGGAGCAGGAATGGCATCGGGGTGATAATCGAATAGCCGGGGCACAAAAGAACATACTACGAAATTATTGGCCTCAAATGTTTGATGCACCGGTGGTGGCTGGTGTACCCTTCCTGTAATGGGTTCAAAATCATGAATTGAAAATGCATAGGGATAACAGCAGCCATCCCATCCAACCACATCAAAAGGATGATGGGCATAATGGATACCATATAGCAGTCCCTTCTTTTTTATTTTAATTAAAAAATCACCCGTTGAATCGTGCGTTTCCAGTTGATGCGGAGGACGGATATCTCTTTCACAAAAAGGAGCATGCTCCAGCAATTGCCCATATTTACTCAGGTATTTTTTGGGAAACCGAATCGGACTAAACGACTCTACAATAAACAACCGGTTATGCTCCGTGGCAAAGTGCAACTGGTAAATTGTGCCCCGGGGAATTACCAAATAATCGCCGTAACCGAAATTGATATTGCCATACATGGTTTTTAAAACCCCACTGCCCTCATGAATAAAAATCATTTCATCGGCATCGGCATTTTTATAAAAATAACTGCCCATGCTATGTTGGGGAGCAGCCAATACGATGTACACATCGCTATTTACTAACACTGGTTTCCGGCTAAGCAAAAAATCTTTCTCCGGTTTGATATTAAAACCTTCGAAGCTGCGGTGCTGAAGCATCTTCTCCTCTGCAATATGCGGCTGAACATTCACCGGCTGATCGGTTCTTATAATTTCAGTGGGCGGATAGTGATGGTATAATAAGGAATAATCGTTACTGAAACCTTCGGTTGAAAACAACTCTTCAGCATAAAGACTTCCAGTTGGTTTACGAAACTGTGTGTGGCGTTTGTGTGGGATGGTACCCAAAGTATGATAGTGCGGCATCGTTACTATTTAAATTTGATAAAGAGTTACTGTTACTTTTTGAAACCTAACTTAAGCGTACATTAGGTGATTTCCGATTGCCTCAATCGCTTTTGCAAAGTGCCTGCATCAGAAAATAATATTTCCAGCTACGCTGGTCAATCGCATAAATAAAATTGCGGCGAAATGGCATCACTCAATTTAAAATAAATATCCGGATCCGGGTGAAAAATTGTTTTCTCTTTACAGACGAATTATTAAAACCGGGAAAAATAAAGGATTTACAATTATTTTTGTCGCAAAATAGGTTTCACAGGGTTGATTTTCAAATAGTGATTGGAATCAGATTGCTACTTTTTACAATACCAGGTTGAATCCATACACGATCATCATGAAGAATTTTTTACGCAGTTATACTCCGGGTTGGTTAAAGGTGATTTCTAAAAAAGCTTTGTACCAGGTTTACCGGTTAACAGAAGCTTTCTATCGCCTACCGGTTGACAAATACGATTTCCAAACCACGGAGCTCATCAGGAAACATTTAAAAAAAGACAGCAATTGTATAGATATTGGCGCCAATCTGGGCCATATCCTGATGGAAATTGTGGCAGCCGCTCCACAGGGACAACACTTCGCTTTTGAACCAATTCCCGATTTGTACACTTCTCTTAAGAAAAAATTTTCCCGAAATACAACTGTTTTCAATTGCGCCCTTTCCTCTAAAAAAGGATCTACCACTTTTAATTATTACCCCGGCCGACCTGCCGTAAGCGGCTTTCTGGAAAGAAACAAACTAATTGGTCAGGAACCAACCCTTTTATCCGTTCAAATGGAATTACTGGATGACATGATTCCTGGGCATTTGAAAATAGACCTAATTAAAATTGATGTAGAAGGAGCGGAATACCAGGTACTGCAGGGAGCAAGAAAAATATTGACAAAAAATAAACCGCTTGTTTTATTCGAATGCGGATTGGGTGGTGCAGATATTTATGGCACCAGCCCCGAAGACATTTTTAATCTATTTGCAGAATGTGGATTGTGCATCTCCACCATTGAATATTTCAATGCCGCCAAACAAGCTTTTTCTAAAGAAGAATTCTGTGGACAGTTTTATAAAAACTACAATATCTTTTTCATTGCCTACAATCCGAATACGCATTGATGAATGATGAGTGATGAGGGATGAGTGATGAATGACGCATCGTGAATAATGAATGGTGAATGGTGAAGAATAAATCGTGAATGATGAAGGATGAATGGTGCATTGTGCATTGTGAATAATGAATTGTGAATGATGAATTGTTCACCACTAACAAACCTTTGAATTCGGGTCACACCTAGTTTAATAACATTATTTTTCTATAATTTTAAAACCACGCTGCTCATCCATTTTGACTACGATCGGGCTTATATCAGATACGCATCACTATTTAGATGAAGCTGTTTTTGAGCATTTTAAAAACTGCGATGAAATTTGGCATGGTGGCGACTTTGGAACAATTGAAGTTGCAGAAAAGCTACAGGCATTCAAGCCTTTAAAGGGAGTTTATGGCAATATCGACGGATCCGATGTAAGAGCGCATTATCCCGAACAAATGGTGTTTAATTGTGAAGGCGTAAAAGTAATGATGCGGCATATTGGCGGCTACCCGCCTAAATACAATCCTGCAACCAAAAAAGAAATATTGATACATCAGCCACAACTTTTCATTAGTGGGCATTCGCACATATTAAAAGTAATGTATGATGAAAAACTAAATTGTCTTCACATGAATCCCGGTGCTGCCGGTAAGCAGGGCTGGCATAAAGTAAGAACCTTGATTCGTTTTGTAATTAACGGTAAGGAAATGAAAAATTGTGAAGTGATTGAGCTTAATTGAAGGTTGATGGTTAGTAGCGCTCTAAACCTTCAACCTTCAACCATCAACTTTACCGCACCCAATCTGCTATAAAAATATTGGTATCTCTTGTGCCGCCGTTGTTTCTATTGCTACAGAAAACTATCTTTTTCCCATCAGGACTAAACATTGGAAAGGCATCAAAGCCTTTATCACGGCTGATTTTCTCCTTTCCTTTTCCATCTAAATTGGTCAGGTACATATTAAATGGAAACCCCCGTTTGTATTCGTGATTGCTGCAAAAAATAATGTGTTTGCCATCCGGCGTAAAATTCGGTGCCCAGTTGGCTTGCTCCAAAAAGGTAATTTGGTGTGCATTTGAGCCATCGGCATTTGAAATCCAAACTTCCATGTGAGTGGGTGCCACCAGGTTCTCTGCCAGTAAATCCTTGTACTCTTTTATTTCCGCTTCCGTAGTTGGTCTGCTGGCTCTCCACAAAATTTTTGTACCATCCGGACTAAACCATGCGCCGCCATCATACCCCAACGTACTTGTAATTCGCTTAACATGTTTGCCGTTTAAATCCATGGTATATAAATCCAGATCGCCATCCCGCATGGAGGTAAATAATATGATATCTCCTTTAGGAGAAATAGTGGCCTCAGCATCATAACCTTTTGTACTGGTTAAACGCTTTACGATTTTACCGTTTAAATCGGCTTTAAAAATATCGAAGCCTTCATAAATTGCCCAGATGTATTTATTGCCGTACTTGGTTCTGTCAGGCACCGGTGGACAATCCGTATTGGCCAAATGGGTAGAGCCGTAAAGTATATGTTTACCATCCGGGTAAAAATATGCGCAAGTAGTTCTGCCTGTTCCGGTGCTTACCAATTTAGGTTCAAACTTTTCTCCGGCACTCGTTGGCACCTTCCCCAACCAAATCTGGTCGCAGGCAATCCCTTCCTTAGGATTACTCTTTTGAAACACCAGGTATTTACCATCAAAACTAAAATAGGCTTCAGCATTGTCGCCACCAAAAGTGAGTTGCTGAATATTGGCGAAATGCGTTTCGCCCGGAAAATGAACTGTATCGTTGTAAATTGAACTCCCAACCACATTCGCTTTCAATATTGAATCAAAGTTTTTTGGTTTTAAACCTTCACTACTTTTATAAACCCAGGCCGTTGTTAAAAAGAACAACACAATAACAATCGGAAACACAAATCTTTTCATCTAATAATTTTTGAGCCGCTAAGGTAAGATTAGGTAAAATTTTAATTGTCAGACTTTTGTAAGTAAAGTTTATTGTAAGGACTTATTTTTGCCCCCAATTCAAAAATAATATGATCAGGATCTTTTTTTCTTGTATTGGTATCATTACTACGCTGCTGATGTCTTGTAATAATGAAACTGCACCATCCAATGATATTCCCGTGCAGGAAAAGCAGTTGAGAGATTTAATGGCACAATACCCCGATTCGCTTTTATTGACCGAAAACCTGGTACAATATTTCAGGGAAAACGGCAACTACGGAGCAGCAATTACCGAAACGGGTCTTGCAATCAAAAAAGATTCGCTCAATGACCGGCTGCTGGATATTAAAGCCACCTTGCTTTTTGAAAATGGCGACACCATCAATGCCATTAAAGCTTATGAAAAAGCAATTGACATCAACCCAAATCCGGAATATATCATTTCACTTGGATCGATGTATGCACAAACCCGCAATCCGTTGGCGTTGGCTTTGGCAGAGGCACTATTGCAAACACCTGCGGCAAATGCCCAACTACAGGCCATTTTCATCAAAGGCTTGTATTACAATTACACGGGCGAAAAGGCGAAAGCAATCAGCTATTTCAACAACTGCCTTACCATAGATTACAGGTACATCATGGCATACCGGGAGAAAGCCATTTGCCTTTTTGATCTTACGAAGTATCAGGAAGCCCTGGAAGTGTTGCAAAAAGCCGTCGCCGTGCAAAATACTTTTGATGAGGGATATTACTGGATGGGCAGGTGTTATGAAAAACTAGACAAAAGAAAAGAAGCCATCGAAAACTACCAACAGGCTTTGCAAATAGATCCAAATTATTTAGAGGCAAAGGATGGGTTGGGAAGACTGGGCGTGAAATAATGTGCTAATTGGCTGATGTGCTAATGTGCTAATTTGAAAATGTGAAAATGTGAAAATGATTGGGATACATCAATCAGTTATATGAAAAAAAATAACCTGAAATACAAACCATTCAACTAAAAAATTATTCAACATGGCCATTATCGCTCCCTCTCTTCTTGCTTCTAACTTTTTACAATTACAGGACGAATGTAATATGCTGAATAAAAGCGAGGCCGACTGGTTTCACCTGGATGTGATGGACGGACGTTTTGTTCCCAACATTAGCTTTGGCCCCATGCTAATAGCGTTTTTTAGACAAGCTACCACCAAGGTTTGCGATGTGCATTTAATGATTGAAGATCCCGGTAATTACGCCGAACTTTTTAAAAAAGCCGGCGCTGATATTTTATCGGTACACATCGAGGCATGCCCTCACCTGCACCGCAATATTCAACAAATAAAAGGTTTGGGAATGAAGGCTGGTGTTGCTGTAAACCCGCATACCCCGGTAGA
>JBBQKO010000203.1:0-7670 GCA_038327005.1 Chitinophagales bacterium
AGGTTTAAAACCGGGATGATTTTTTTTAAATTTAACCAGCATATCCCTCGGCCGGGTCGTGCAATTATCCAGGAAGAAATCATATTGGTAAAATTTGTTTTGATCTTTTACGTTTTCATAAAGCGCTTCCATCAAAGCTATTTTTTCGGCAGCGTTCATGTTCAACACCTGCTCCGTGATGCCTCGGTTTTCTGCCTGGTAAGCATATTTAAAATCCTGAAAGTTTTCAACCGAACAATAATATAAAAGTTTACCCCTTACAAATTTTGTATAAAAGGAAGGGTCTTCAAAATTGAAAGTTCCGTAATTGAAAACATAATCGGTTACGCTGCTGCTGTCCGTTACTCTAATGGCGGTATGGCCAAAAGTCGAATACAATTCTTCTCCGGGTGTGCAGGTGAGCAGCGAGATGCGGATATGAGATGAATCCTGTGCGAAGGTGCTGTTTTGCTGAAGTGCCAACAGGCCAATGATGAATACCCAAACTTTGAATTTGAAAATTTGAAAATTTGAAAATTTGAAAATTAGAAATGCAGATGCTATAACTGAGCCGAGCCTTTTTTTCATGTTGATTTTTTTGCCACTAGAGAACGAATTTAAGCGAATATTTTTTACGAATTTACCTGAGTTGTAACAAAAATGGCATCCGTTAAAGATGCCATTGTTGTTTATATAAAAAAAGGATTTGATCATTTTAATCTCACTGCAACCAAAACCAAGATAACAACCCACACTTAGGGTCCTTCCTTCACCTCCCCCTGGGGAGGCCGGGTGGGGCTTCTTACCTGCTATAATTCGGTGCCTCTTTCGTGATCGCAATATCATGTGCATGGCTCTCACGCATACCTGCATTGGTGATTTTTACAAATGTTGCCTGCTGTAGTGCCTTTATATTGACGGCTCCACAGTAGCCCATACCTGCTCTTAAACCACCGGTGTACTGGTGAACGATTTCTTTCAATGGACCTTTAAATGCAACCCGGCCTTCAATACCTTCCGGAACAAATTTCTTAATATCAGCTTCAACATCCTGAAAATAACGGTCGCTGCTACCCTGTGCCATCGCTCCCAATGAACCCATGCCACGGTATTGTTTAAAACGACGGCCTTCGTAAATAATTGTTTCACCCGGACTCTCTTCTGTACCTGCAAATACATTGCCCATCATTACGCAACTGGCGCCTGCAGCCAATGCTTTTACCATATCTCCGGTATAGCGGATGCCACCATCGCTGATGATACCAACGTTTTTATTTTTCAGTGCAGCAGCCGCTTCCATCACCGCAGTGATCTGCGGAACGCCTGTGCCTGCTACGATACGGGTGGTACAAATAGAACCCGGTCCGATACCTACTTTAACGGCATCTGCTCCTGCATTGGCTAACGCAAGTGCGCCTGCTCCTGTACCCACATTACCGGCAATCACCTGTATGCCTTTGAATGTTTTTTTAATGGCTTTCAATGCATCCATCACGCCCTTGGTATGACCATGGGCGCTATCCAGGCATATCACATCTACACCTGCATGGTGCAATGCTGCAACCCGGTCGAGTGTGTCGCTGGTGATACCAACACCGGCACCTACCAACAATCGTCCGAATGAATCTTTTACCGCATGTGGGTTTGATGTTAGCTTTAAAATATCACTAAATGTAACAAGTCCTATTAATTTGCCTGCTTTGTCTACAACTGGTAACTTTTCAATTTTATTTTTTTTGAAAATCAATGCTGCCTTTTTAAGATCGGTACCTTCCGGTGCAGTGATGAGGTTTTCTTTTGTCATCACGGTACTCACTTTTTCCTTAAAATTGGTTTCAAGGCGTATATCCCGGTTGGTTAAAATACCCACTAATTTAGAACCGGCATCTACAATGGGAATACCACCAATTTTATTTTCCCGCATCATACGGATCGCTTCACCAATGGTAGCATCAGGTGAAAGTGTAACAGGGTCCAATATCATACCGCTTTCGCTGCGTTTTACTTTACGCACCTGATCGCTCTGTTGTTCAATACTCATATTTTTATGTAAAATACCCAAGCCGCCTTCTCTTGCCAGGGCAATGGCAAGCGATGCTTCAGTAACCGTATCCATTGCTGCACTTAGCATAGGTACATTCAATGTGATGGTTTTGGTAAGTTTTGCACTGATGTCCACTTCACGTGGTAACACCTGGGAGTATGCCGGTACCAGCAATACGTCATCGAAAGTTAAGCCTTCACCGAAAAATCTGTTTGAGCCGATAGCTATCGGCTTGCTTTTAGCAGGGGAGTTGTTTATTGTTGCCATAGGCAAAGATAAAAGAAAATAGTTGCCAGCCAAATCACCGATTTCAAATGGTGGATTAAATAATTATTAGCTCAACCAATCCGTTTCCGTTTTATACCGGAGATACGTTGTTAAACCATTTTAAAAACTTTACCGGGGAGGCATAGTATAATTCCCTGCATTTCGAGTGAGAGTAAAGCCGCTGCTACAGAGCTGCTGCTTAAACCCGACTTAAAATACAACTGGTCAATTTGAATGCTTTCCTGGCTTTGTAATATGTCGATGATTGTTTTTTCGTCTTCGGTTAATTCGATGAACAGCTCTCGTTGCTTTTTTAAATTCGACTTATTGGTTTCATTCCAGTTCATCATTTCCAGCAGATCTGAGGTGCATGTAATCAGCGATGCTTTATTGTTTTTGATGAGATAATTACACCCTTCACTTTTGATATCATTGGTTCGGCCGGGGATGGCAAACACATCTTTATTGTAACTATTGGCCAGTTCGGCGGTAATCAGTGACCCGCCTTTTTTGCCGCTTTCTATCACGATGAGTGCATCGCACATGCCTGCTACAATCCTGTTGCGCCTGGGGAAGTTTTGTTTGTCGGGATTGGTATTACTCATAAACTCGGTGAGTAATCCGCCCTGCTCCACCATCTGTTTTGCCAGGTGTTTATTTGGCGGTGGATAAATTCTATCTAGGCCGTGTGCCAGCACTCCAACAGTTTGCAGGTTGTTTTTTAGCGAGGCTTTATGCGCAATGGTATCGATGCCAAACGCCAATCCGCTCATCACTAAAATATTGGATTCCTGCAATTCTTCCACCATTTTTTCGCATACCATTTTGCCATAATCAGAAAAATTACGGGTTCCAACGATTGAGATGATCCGGGAAGTATTGAGGTTTGCATTGCCACGGTAATAGAGCAAGGCCAGACTATCATAACAGTTTAATAAGCGCTGTGGATAATTTGCATCTGTAATGAAGAGGGGAGTTATTTTATACTGCTCAATGAATTTTATTTCTGCTTCGCTGCTGTCAAAATTTTTAAATGCTTTAATGCTGTTGGCTCTAACGGTTCCGATTCCCTCTTGGTTTTCGAGCGATTCTCTTTTTGCTTTGAATATTGATTCTGCATTGCCATACCTGCTTACCAAAGCTTTCGCATGTACATCGCCGATATTGGGCACCAGGGTAAGGGCTATTTGGTATAACAGGTCATTGCTCATACATTACACATATAATTGATCGTAAATATATTATAAACGACCGACTTTTAGCAACTTTATGCCGGCCTGTTGTTAGTCAATATAACCATTGTTAATGGCATACCTGATCAGCATGGCGGTATTTTTTACATTTAGCTTGGTGTGTAGATTTTTGCGGTGTGTATCAACCGTGTCAATACTGATAAAAAGATTTTTACTAATTTCTATGTTGGTAAAACCTTCAGCTATTAATTTTAAGATTTCTTTTTCTCTCTTACTCAATACGGGCAGTCCGCTCTTTTTTTCCGTGGTAGCTTTAAATATTTTACCTGCTTCAAAACTAAAAAAGGTTTTGCCATTTTGCACAGTTGTGATGGCTTCTAAAATTTCTGCTTTATCCGCATTTTTTAAAAGGTAGCCACTTGCGCCATTTTCAATCATTTGAGTAATGTAACTCCCCTGGCTTAAAGTGCTTAAAGCAATCACCGCAATACCAGGGTAATTTGTTTTAATAATTTGGCATAAATCCATACCGTTCATATCGGGCAGGTTGATGTCCATTAAAATTACATCTGCACTATTTGATTTGAAAAAATTGATGCACGCCTGTGCATCTGTAGCGTAACCTGCCACTTTAATATTTTTTTCTTTTTGTAGAAAAGAAAGAATGCCTTCAATAACCAACTGATGGTCGTCAACAATATAAACACTGATCATGTTATGCTTTTAATTCAATATTCACAGATGTGCCATCCCCTGGGTTAGTGTCGATATCTATACTTCCTTTAAAATAATCTACACGTTGCCGCAGATTTAAAAATCCGATTCCTTTGGCAAGCGGCAGTATATCTTTATTGAAACCGATGCCATCATCTTCTACGGTTAGTAAAACCTTATCCGGTGTTTTAGTAAGTTGCACAAGAATTTGTTTGGCAGAGGCATGTTTAATCGCATTGTTAATCAGTTCTTGTGCTATTCGGTAAATATACAAATCCGCTGCATTACCTAAGTGCCGGTCGATACCGAGGTGTTCAAAAACTATTTTTGTTTTAGCTGACAATTGCATGGAATTACAGAAATCAGTCAATGCGTTTGTTAGTCCAAACTTAACCAATGCCTCGGGCATTAAGTTATGGGCCACTTTACGTAATTCAGCAATGGTATCATCTAATCTAAGGATGGAGGCTTCAAAGGACTGAACCCCTGTAGCATCCATGATCATATTTTCTTTCATATTTACAAAGGATAGTTTTACGCCTGATAACATACCTCCAAGGCCATCATGTAAGTCTTTGGCCAATCGGCTGCGCTCTTCTTCCTGGCCTTTTAGCATGGCATCTACGGCAAGTAATTGTTTGTCTTTTTCCAGTTGAGCAATTTGGGATTGTTGTAGTTTTTGTTTATTTTTAAAATTAAGGAAGCTTAACAAACTAAGTAACACTAATACAAAACCCGACACAATTAAAATATTATTAAGTACAGATTTTTGTTTGCTTTCTGCTTTTATATTCAATAATTCATTTTCCTTTTTTTCTTTATCATATTTGTGCTGCACATCAGCTATCTGTTTAAAATTTTCTTCTCCTGTAATTGAGTCATCTAAATCATCGTACTGTATTCTGTAATCATAAGCAGTTTTATAATCGTTTAATCTTTTATAACTGCTGGACATCCAACTGTAGTACCACATCCTGTAATTTGTTTCATGGTATTTTATAGCAAGCGGATAAACTAGTTTTAAATAATCAATTGCCTCCAATAAATCTGCACGGTTATTATTATTTGCGGTTGCTTTTCTTACAAACACTTTTCCGGAAGTAAAGTAATAATCCAAAAAATAACGTTCAAAGTTCGGATTGCTCAGGTACATTTTTGCATTGGCCATTTTAGAAAAAGCCGAATCAAACAATTCATAATTAGCATAAGATTCACCTGTTTGAATATTTGATTTAATTAAACGCAATGTATCATTTAAGGTTTCCCAAACTTTTATAGCTTCATTGAAATACTTAAATTTTAATTTCAGCGAATCTTGGTTCATTGTTGAAAGATCTGATGAAACCTTTAGCACTTTTATTGTACCTCCCAATTCAAATTTATTGATGGCGATACCATCTTTAAAATTATTCTTTTCTGCTACAGCTAAACCCCTTTTATAATAAGTTGTCGCTGTTGGTTTCTGATCTAATTGCTTGTAAACACTTCCTAATCCGTTTAAAGAGAGCGATAGCACATCGTTAAAATTATTTTTCTCAGATATGGAGATTGCCTTGTTGTACAAATCAGTTGCCTTCTCATAGTTGCTAACTCTGGCATTGGTAAGTGCAAGTAATTGATGGGCTTTGGCATATATTGGTAAAGATGTTTTATTATTACTTTTATTAATAATCCAGTTTCCAATAATTTCCTTTATTGCTATTTGATCGTTTGTTAAAGAGTCTATTTTTTTTAAATATTTTTTTAAAGTCGTAGTATCTGTTGATTCATGCTTTAACACATTTTCCATTGAATCTAAATTTTGCCCATTTGCATTATGAGAGTATATAAAAAGCAGCATTATTGAACTAAAAAAAAATTTTCGTAATAGCATAGACTCGTTGTTTTTAATTTAATGTATCTTCTTTTTTATTTTTCAAACTGTTCTATAAAAATTACTCCCATAAGTAATACATGCTGTAATGTGGGAAACCCATATTTGTAAATCAACATTGAAACCCCCATACCGGGATCTGTTCAAATAAATTAAGTTTTTAAATAGCTTAGCTGATATTGATAGAAGTAAATTTGCCAGAAAAAAATTTCGAAAAATAAAATCATCGAAAAAGAAAAGTATCGCTTTCAACAACCTCCAAATGGTCGTCAACAATATAGACACTAATCATGTTAAGCTACTAATTCAATATTAAAAGATGTCCCTTCTCCTGGCTGTGTAACCAACTCCATTTTCCCTTTAAAGTAATCCATTCGCTGTTGCAAATTCTTCATACCTATTCCTTTGGCAGATGCTACTATTTCTTTATTAAATCCTTTGCCGTCATCTTCCACCGTAAGTAAAATCTTATCAGATGTTTTTGTAAGCTGTACTAAAATTTGATTGGGTGCAGCATGTTTAAGCGCATTGTTAATTAGCTCCTGGATAATACGGTAAACATACAAATCGGCGGTATTGGTTAGTTGCCTTTCTATGCCCATGGGTTCAAAAATAATTTTTATTTTCGATGCCAGTTGTATAGCATTGCAAAAATCTGCTACAGCTTTGTTAAGCCCAAATTTTACCAATGCTTCCGGCATAAGATTGTGTGCTACTTTGCGCAATTCCGTAATTGTATTGTCCAGTTGTTTAATGGAGTTTTCGAATGAGATGACACTGTCTGCATCCATGATCATGTTTTCTTTCATATTTACAAAGGATAGTTTAACACCTGATAACATTCCCCCAAGGCCGTCATGTAAATCTTTGGCAATACGGCTGCGCTCTTCTTCCTGCCCTTTTAGCATGGCATCTATGGTAAGTAATTGTTTATCTTTTTCCAGCTCGAAATTTTTTTGTTGTTGCAATTCCTGTTGTTGTGCCGAAACTTTCTGGTTGTTTTTAAAATTCCGGTGACCCAACAGACTGAATAATATTTAACCGATTGCAGCCACTATGAGGATTTTAATCAGGGTAGATTTTTTTTCATTTATATTTTTAAGTTGAAGCGTTTCTTTTTCTGACTCTAATTTGGCAATTGCATTTTTATTTTCCTGTGAAAAAAGTGAGTCGCTATACTTAAACTTATATTGTAAGTTAGTGTAGGCGTTTTGTAATCTCCTTTCAAGGCCTGCACATCAGATAGCAGTCCGCTGTAATATAAAATTGCCTGTTGGATATTTTGCTTTTTTGAATAGTCAATACTTTTAATCAAGTAAACTTCCGCTTCATTAAGGAGCTTTTGTTTTGAGCCAGGGATCCCGGGAGTCTTGATCTTTTTTATGAGAGAATCATTTTGTGCAAGCATGTAATAGCCTTCTCCAATATTTCCTAAATTATTGATAGATGGCATTAATTCAGGACCAATTGAATCAAAAATTGCCCTGGCGGTTAAAGATATTTCCAACGATTTTATCAGGTCCGTTGTATTGTAGATTGCAGCCATATCGCTTAATACATCTGCAGCCTTCATTTTATAGTTTTCTCTCAGAGCTACCTT
>JBBQKO010000204.1:0-7466 GCA_038327005.1 Chitinophagales bacterium
TACACCTTTGTTTTTGAAAGAAGAACCACACATCATTGGGATAATGCTGATATCTATGGTTGCTTTACGAATCGCCGCATGAATTTCATCTTCAGTGATCGTGTTGGGATCATCAAAGAATTTTTCCAACAGTTTATCATCGTAATCAGCAACAGCTTCAATTAAATGCTGTCTCCACTCGTTCACTTCATCAATCATTTCTTCCGGAATTGGCACTTCGTTAAATGTCATTCCTTGTCCGGCTTCATCCCACACCATTCCTTTCATGGTAATCAAATCTACCACACCTTTAAAATTGTCTTCAGCACCAATTGGTAATTGTAAAGGCACAGCTTTAGCACCCAACATTTCTTTAATTTGTTTTACAACATTTAAGAAATCGGCACCTGCACGGTCCATTTTATTTACAAAACCTACACGAGGTACTTTATATTTGTTAGCCTGGCGCCAAACGGTTTCAGACTGTGGTTCTACACCAGATACGGCGCAAAACAATGCCAATAAACCATCCAATACCCGCAATGAACGTTCAACTTCTACCGTAAAATCCACGTGGCCGGGAGTATCGATGATGTTGAATTTGTATTGATGTGTATCAGGTGTCTTTTTACCATTGATCATTGGGAAGTTCCAAAAGCAAGTGGTAGCAGCACTTGTAATGGTGATACCTCTTTCCTGTTCCTGTGCCATCCAGTCCATGGTTGCGGCGCCATCATGCACCTCACCAATTTTATGATTTACCCCGGTATAATATAGTATACGTTCGGTGGTAGTAGTTTTGCCGGCGTCAATATGAGCCGCAATACCAAAATTTCGTTGATAACGTAAATCTGCCATTGAATTAAATGTTTATGTATTTGTATTTATTGTGTATAATTGTGAGCCGGCGTTGTGAAGGGTTTAAGCTTCTCCCGATAGCAATCGGGAGGCGTCGCACTCTTGTACTTTGTATTTATACTGAACCTGGCACCTCCGATAGCGAGGCACATTTTAACCCGTAAGTATTGGGTTTTGCGATATGATCTACTTTACTCTCATAATATGCTAAATAAATTGCAGCTACCACCAAATTCCATTATAATGCTGAACTTTTTAGCGCCGCAAAGGTAATGAGATTTTCTGAATTACCAAACGGGTTAGGAATATGTCTTAAGTTAGAGCTGACGATCAAACATTCTAGTCGAAGAGGTCCGATGAAAGATACCGATCGCCCCTGTCGCAAATGATGGCTACTATTATACCTGAGGTTAATTCTTTTGACAATTCGATGGCTGCATGTACCGATCCGCCACTACTCATTCCACTAAAAATCGCTTCTTCCCTTGCCAGTCGTTTAGCCATAACCCTTGCATCTTTCTCGTCGATTTCAATGATACGGTCTACCCTGCTTTTATCGAATATGGTTGGTAAATACGCTTCGGGCCATTTACGAATACCGGGTATTTTGGATCCATCAGTCGGCTGACATCCTACTATTTGTATATTAGAATTTCGTTCTTTCAAATATTTCGAAACGCCCATTATTGTACCGGTAGTACCCATTGAAGAAACAAAATGAGTCACCTTTCCATCGGTGTCATTCCATATTTCCGGACCTGTAGTTTTATAATGCATACCTGGATTGTCTTCGTTACCAAACTGGTTCAGCATCAGGTAACCTCCCTTTGCAACCTGCGCATTGGCGTAATCGATCGCCCCTTCCATTGATTTTGTTTTGGGTGTAAGTATTACTTTGGCGCCAAAGGCTTCCATCGTTAATACTCTTTCCCGTGTGGCATCTTCAGGCATTACCAACTCTATTGCTACCCCAAACAAGCTTGCTATCATCGCCAGCGCAATACCTGTGTTACCACTGGTTGCTTCAATCAATTTTATGCCCTCCTTTATTTCACCCCGGTCAATAGCTCCTTTAATCATTCCATAAGCGGCCCTATCTTTTACACTTCCCCCCGGATTATTGCCTTCTAGTTTACCAAAAATGGCTACGTTTTTATTGGTTGGAATATTCTTTAGTTGAACCAAAGGTGTGTTTCCCACAAGATCTAAAATACCAGCCATGTTATTTTTAATTTTATATTGATTGAATCGGCGCAGCCAATGACTGCAAAACAAAATTAAAGAGACAACTGTTTATTGTATTGTTGAAATGCGGTAATTCTGTTCAATAAAGGTTAAAGTCCTTCATACATAGAGCAGCATTTAGGCTACTGGTCATTTTCATCAGAATTCCATTTGTGAAAAGCGTAAATCGTCAACTTATTTTTAGGAATAACGGAATCCATTGTGTCAATAAAATGAAAAATGGTAGATTGCATTGATTAAAAAATATTGTCCATCATTTCATCATTTTTTTCAGGATTTAAATACTTTTGATGAAATAAAAATTTGTATATGAAGAAATATTGTATCGTATTATCTTTTTCCTTTTTCGGATTTGCATGTGGCAATCAAAGTAATACCGCCGAAACGAAAGAAGGCGAAAAAGTAGCCTCAGTAATGGACAACCCAGATTATGATAAGGGGCTAGGCCTGATCGGAAAATCGGATTGTTTTACCTGTCATAAAGTGAGAGACGCTTCAACAGGACCTGCCTACGGTTTGGTGGCTGCAAAGTATGAAGATACAGAAGCCAACCGTGAAATGCTGGTGAATAAAATTATTGCGGGCGGTCAGGGTGTTTGGGGACAAATCCCAATGGCGGCGCACCCTAACCTTTCCAAAGAAGACGCTCTGTCTATGGTAAAATACATCATGTTACTAAAAGAAGATAAGAAATAAAATGAGAAACAAACTTGCGCTACCTGTTGCTGCTTTGGTCATTTTAATGAGCTGCAATTCGGCAAAAAAATCCACTTCCGAAACGATGACGGGCAGCACGAATGCTGTTGAAAATGGTTGGGTGGCTTTATTTGATGGAAAGACTACAACTGGCTGGCATAGCTACGGAAAAGATAAAGCCGGTACCCGTTGGGCAATTGTTGATGGCGCTATTTTTTTTGATACCGAAAAAAAAGAAGGTCCGGATGGTAAAAGTGGCGGAGACCTTGTTACCGATAAAGAGTATGAAAATTTTCATTTAAAACTTGAATGGAAAATTTCACGCAATGGTAACAGTGGAATTATCTTTTACGTTCATGAAGATACCGCCAAATATAAAGCTACCTATCATACCGGACCGGAGATGCAGGTACTGGATAACGACGGGCATTCAGACGGCAAAATAATAAAACACCGCTCTGGTGATTTATATGATTTGATCTCTAGTTCAAAAGAAACTGTAAAGCCAGTGGGAGAATGGAATGAAGTTGAAATTATTGCTAAAGATGGAAAACTGGACTTCCTCCTTAACGGAACCAATGTTGTTTCAACCACAATGTGGGACGACAACTGGAGAAAATTAGTGGCAGGTAGTAAGTTTAAAAGCATGGCAGGGTTTAGTACCTACAAAAAAGGCAAGATTGCATTACAGGATCATGGCAATATGGTTTGGTATCGAAACATAAAAATTAAGGAACTCTGATGAAATAAAAAACCCGGTAAAACTTTACCGGGTTTTTTATTATACTTATTTCAACAAATTCTTTCTAATAAATGAAAAGCTATTTTGAACGCTTGTAAATCTATCTGGCACGTAGTTATTTTCCTGTTCCAGATAGTAATGTTTAATACCACCTAATTTTGCGTTGGCAATGATCGGTTTAAAATCGATGCTACCGTTGCCTATTTCTGTGTTGAGTGTTCGATCTGCTTTATCCATATCCTTTACGTGTACCATGTGAAAACGACCTGGTTGTAGTTTAAAAAGATCAACCGGATCAAGCCCGGCTCTTACCACCCAATACAAATCAAGTTCAAGTTTAAGCAAATCCTGATCGGTGTCATTCATTAAAATGTCATACCCTCTTTGACCGTTGATCTGCAAAAATTCAAAATCATGATTGTGATAGGCTAATTGCAGGTTGGCTGCCTTACAAATTTCTCCCGCCTTGTTCATCCTGTTTGCAAGTGCCTTGTATTGGTCAATTGTTTTTCTTCTACCCTCTTCCAGGTAAGGTATTACAATGTACTGATGCGCTAATGTATTTCCCACATCACATAGCCTTTTCACATCGTCGCCGTTACCATTATCAAACAGCATTTCCGATGGCATATAATGCCCACTGGGAGCCTTTATGTTATGCGATTGTAGCAACTGGCTAAATTCCTTCACACTTAATCCGAAGAATTGCTCGTCTTTGCTTAGCCCGTATGTTTCCACTTCTTTGTAACCCGCAGCAGCAACCTTACCAATTACAGCTTTAACATCTTTTACAATATCGTCTCTTAAGGTGTACAACTGTATTCCAAGCACTGTTTTCTTTTTTAAAAATTCTGATGGATTCATGGCCAACCCGGTAGTTAATAAAGCGGACTGTTTTATGAAATTTCTTCTGGCATTCATCGTTTAAAATTTAGTTGAAGATTGAAGTTAAAAAAATTAAAGTGATATTTATAAAAAACAGTTGAAAAAAAATAATGGGAAAAAGCCGAAATGCGTATAAGCTGAAAATATTTTTTTTAACATTAGCCGCACAAATGTCTAAACACAATAATTGCTATTATACTTCTTCAATAACTATCACAGGCTTATCAAAATAATAAATGATGGCACCTACCAGCAAAACCCCTAATCCAATCAGACTTTCTACCGGCCTGTCTATCAGCGTGAAGATTAATACCCATCCATTAAAAATTAAAAAAATTATTTGAAGTATTGGCTTAAAAGGGCTTCTGAATGTTCCTGCCTTTCTACCCTTTAGAAACAAACTGGTAGCAACAGTGAGTGATGCCATCAACTGTAATACAAATCCGGCATACAATAATATTTTCTCAAAAGACCCCGTTAGTGCAAGTAAAATGGAAATAAAAACATGCACCCAAACCGCTGCTACCGGAATACCATGCTTATTTTTTTTTGCCAATGGTTGCCATAATTTATTTTCTCTGGCCATTGCCCAGGTAACTCTGGGACCTACCCATAAATAAGAACTTATGGTGGCAACCAACTGAATCGCAATAAAAATGCTTACCCATTTTCCACCAGTACTTCCCAACAAGTTATCAAACGCAATAAAGGTTACTTCCTCTTTACCCTGCATTTGGAAAGCAGTGGCATTTTTTAATAAAGCAAGTTGAAAAAACACATACACTACTGCAACAAACAGCGTGCTTCCTATCAACGCCTTGGGCAGATTTTTACCGGGGTCATCAATTTCGTCAACTACATAAGCGGCTGCGTTCCAACCAATGTAAGCAAATGATACATATACCATCGACACAGCGAACCCCGGCTGCAAAATTTCCTTTTGCCAGCTATTATCAAGGTTAATGGCATTATTCAGATTTCCCGGAATGAAAAACCCCAGAAAGATGAGACAGACAATAAATAAAACTTTGATGATCGTGGAATAATTCTGTAGTCCGCTGCTATGCCGCATACTAAAACTATGCATCAGTCCTATTAAAACAATGATTGCAATGGCTAGCCAAACGTTACCTTGTAAACCAAAAGGAGCCAGGTATTTTGTAAAAGCCATCGCAGCAAGCGCAACCGGTGCGGAGAAACCAACTGTAAGTCCGGCCCATGCAGAAAGATACCCAAGCATGGGATGAAAAACCCTTGATAAATAAATATAGTCGCCGCCTGATTCCTTAAAATGTGTCCCCAATTCTGCATAGGCAAACGCACCAAACAAAGCCAACATACCGCCTACCAGCCAAAGTAATAAAATACTCCAGGTGTTTTGTATGGAAGATAATTGAAAGCCCACACTGGTGAAAACACCTGTACCGATCATGTTAGCGATAACTATTGCAGAAGCCGTATAAATGGATATTTTTTTTTTCAATTACAAGTTTTAGGAGTATAACCGGCTGGATTGAGATTCGCTTAATTAGGTACAATCAAATAAAAAAGATCACTACTAACCGACTAAAATAAAAATGAAAAATGCACTAAAAAAAGGTAGGTAGACGAAACCACCTACCGATGTTGTATTTTGTGGTTGTAAGACCTAAAAAAACAACATGAGCAAAAATACGGAGATAAAATTAGTCGGTCAGCCGATTTTAAGCCAGCTATTACAATTGGTAGATAAGTGGGCTTTCAAGAAATTGGTTGCTGAAAAGAAAAGTGACTACTATTACAAGGCATTTAAGAGCTGGCCTCATTTTGTGACCATGATGTTTGGTATATTCAGTCGTTGCGATTCAATGGCTGAAACCTGCGAGGGGCTTAGGGCCATGAGCGGCAAGCTTAACCATTTAGACTTAGAAAAGTCTCCTGCAAAGAGTTCCGCTGGAGATGGGCTACGTAATCGTAGTAATGAGTTCTTTGAGGCGTTATATTATCAACTAATTCAACGTTACTCGACTTTTTTGTCGGACAGCCGAACGCATGGGTTAACAGTTAAAGAACTTTTTATTATAGATTCTACTACTATCCGGCTGTTTAGCGACATATTAAAAGGGGTAGGTAGAAACCCAATAAATGATGGTAAAAAGAAAGGCGGACTAAAAGTTCATATGCTTATTGATGCTGTTCAGTCTGTGGGGAAGTTTATGAAAATAACCGCTGCAAAAATGCACGATAAAAACTTTTTGAGCGAAATTCAGGTTCCTCAATACAGTATGTTGGTTTTTGATAAGGCGTATAATTATTACAAACAGTTTAATGAGTGGACGGGAAAGAAAATTTATTTTGTTACCCGCCAAAAAAGTAATGCTGTTTACACGGTATTAAAAACTGTAAACGAAATAATATTACCAAAGAAGCAGGCCGGTGTATTAAAAGAAGAGGAGATTGAGGTAACCTACAAAGAAAAGAAAGTGTTGATAACATTGAAGCTCCGCAGAATATGTTATCAAGATGAAAAAGGAAGGCAGTATGTATTTATTTGTAACAATTTTATAATTACGGCACAAGAAATAGCTTTGATTTATAAAAAGCGCTGGGGTATAGAATTGTTGTTTAAGAAAATGAAGCAAAATTTTCAGTTACATTACTTTTATGGTGAAAATGAAAATGCAATCCGCACACAGGTGTGGTGTACATTAATTGCACAATTACTTTTAACGGTGTTACAAAAAAAAGCCGATGTGAAAAAAGCATTTTCAACAGTAGCAACTTTAGTACGTATTCACTTAGTTAGTATGTTGGATGTTTATGAACTATTAAAAAATACGGGGCGAAGCTGGGTTAAAGCAAAGGCTAACAACGCTGCACTGCCTTCACTTTTTCCAAAATGACCGAGGGGTCTTCTTTTAAAATAAATTTACAATACAGTAAAATCAATACTTTCAGCCGATAAAAATTAGATTTTGAATTTTAGTCGGTTGACAGTGAAAAAATATATTTGATGCAGCGATTACATGACTGCCTGATTTTATTGGAAGGTCGATAATATATCTTCTTATTATTTAAAAAG
>JBBQKO010000205.1:0-7424 GCA_038327005.1 Chitinophagales bacterium
ACATATCATACCCCACCGCACACACCACACATCTCTATGACCTTACCTACAGACCTCTTACCGAACATCAACCTTAACTCAGCGGTCTGACCAACGATACCGACCGCTTTGCAACCATCAACCTTCAGCCAGCGGTCTGACCACCGGTACCGACCCCTTTGCGACCATCAACCTTCAGCCAGCGGTCTGACCTGCGGTTCCGACCGATTTGCGACTACCAACCTTCAGCCAGCGGTCTGACCTGCGGTACCGACCGCTTTGCAACCATCAACCTTCAGCCAGCGGTCTGACCTGCGGTACCGACCGATTTGCGACCATCAACCTTCAGCCAGCGGTCTGACCAACGATACCGACCGCTTTGCAACCATCAACCATCAGCCAGCGGTCTGACCTGCGGTACCGACCGCTTTGCAACCATCAACCATCAACCTGTTTACTAAGCCTGCACTGCTTTACTATAAACTTTCGCCATTGCATTTAAATCATCTTCCATTACTTCCTTCTTGCTATCTGCTACCTGCAAAAATTCCTGATACAAAGCATCAATATCATTTCTATCGAAGGAATAGCCTAATTTATGAAACCGATGTGCCAGCGCACTTCTTCCGCTTCTTGCTGTCAACACAATTTTCGACGCTTCTGCTCCTACTTCAACGGGATCAATGATTTCATAGGTCAATGCTTCTTTCAAAAACCCATCCTGGTGAATACCGGAAGAATGAGAAAAAGCATTGGAACCAACAATGGCCTTGTTGCATTGTACCGGCATACGCATGGTTTCTGCCACTAATAAACTCATTGGGTTTAATAATTTGGTATTGATACCGGTATAAAAATCAATCTCTTTGTGTTGTTTGATGATCATCACCACTTCTTCCAATGAAGTGTTACCGGCCCGCTCGCCAATACCATTGATGGTACATTCAATCTGTCTTGCACCGGCAATAATACCTGCTATGGAATTGGCGGTTGCCAGCCCAAGATCATTGTGACAATGACAGGAAATAATGGCCTTATCTATGTTTGGAACATTGTTTACCAGAAATGCAATTTTTTCTCCGTATTGGTGTGGCAAACAATACCCGGTGGTATCTGGAATATTTACAACCGTTGCACCAGCTTTAATAACGGCTTCTACAACCTGAGCCAGGTAAACGTTGTCTGTTCTGCCGGCATCTTCTGCGTAAAACTCCACATCATCTACAAAGTTTTTAGCCCACTTTACGCACTTTATGGCTCTTTGCAGAATATCTTCTCTGTTAGAATTGAATTTAGCTTTAATATGAAGGTCTGATGTTCCGATTCCGGTATGAATTCTTGGGCGCTTTGCATATTTTAATGCCTCGGCGGCAACTTCAATATCTTTTTGTACGGCCCTGGTTAATCCACAAACACTGGCTTTGGTAATGATTTTCGATATTTCATTTACAGAGCTGAAGTCTCCCGGCGAAGAGATGGGGAAACCAGCTTCAATGATATCTACACCTAATTCTTCTAAGCTTAAAGCCAGTTCAACTTTTTCGTTGGTGTTTAGCTTACAGCCAGGGACCTGCTCTCCGTCGCGGAGTGTAGTGTCGAAAATGTGTATCTTGTTATCTGCCATAGAAATTGTACATTTAGATAAATCAGGTTAATTAAATTTGTGTTATAGCTCTTTTGATTATCCTGAGTTACGAATGTAGCAGCATAATACTGCATCATGTTATCAAATTATTACCAACATTACGTTATATAAACCACCTGTTTTTGTCTGAAACACACAACCAGTAAGGAATTTAAAGAAATCAAATTACGATGCCCAACAGGAGTACAGACCCCTTATTTCAGCTTATTAAGTCACTTGAGAAGAGCGAAAAGCGCAATTTCAAGTTATATGTTACCCGAAACTCATCTTCCGATGAACTTAAAAGTGTGCAATTATTTGATGCGCTGGATAAGATGGAATCCTACGACGAAGCCCTTTTGCTTAAGAGAAATGAGGGTATTAAAAAACAACAATTAAGTAACCTCAAGGCGCATTTATACAAACAGATATTGAGCAGCCTCCGCCTGATCAATATTGAAAGCATTGATATTGCCCTGCACGAACAAATGGATTATGCCCGTATTTTGTATAATAAAGGATTGTATCACCAAAGCCTGAAAGTGTTGGACAGGCTGAAAGAACAAGCCAAAATCCATAACCAGTTTACTTATTTGCAGCAAGTGCTGTTTTTTGAAAAAAAGATAGAAACACTTTACATAACACGAAGTATGCAGGATAGGGCCGAACATTTGAGCAAAGAATCAGATGAAGTAAATGATAGCCTGGCACTGGTTTCACAGCTTTCAAACCTTTCGCTGCAACTGTATAGTTGGTATATTAAAAATGGTCATAGCCGGAATGAGGGAGAAACGCTTGAAGTACAGGAATTCTTTATCAGCAGATTGGGAGATAAAACTGCTGCCTGTACCAGTTTTTACCAGCGGCTATATCTGTACCAAAGCTACTGCTGGAACGCTTTTATTCGGCAGGATTTTTTACAGTATTACCGCTACACCCAAAAATGGGTGAATCTTTTTGAAGAAGAACCCTTTATGCTGGCGATAGAAACCGGCCACTACATCAAAGGAATGCATAACCTGATGGGCTCGCATTTTGACCTGGGCAACTATAAAAAACTGTCTGAAACCCTGGCTTTGTTTGACGAATTCTGCGAGAGCGACCTGGTTAAAAACAATGTGAATAACCGGATACTTTGTTTTGTTTACAGCACTATTTCGCATTTTAATAAACATTTTCTGGAAGGTAGTTTTACAGAAGGACTGGCGTTGATACCGGGAATAGAAGAAAAGATCAAGGAGTACGAAATATACCTTGACCGCCACCGCATACTGGTTTTCTACTACAAAATTGCCTGCCTGTATTTTGGCAGCGGCAATTACGAAAAAGCCATTGACTACCTAAATAAAATCATCAACTGGAAGGTAGACCTGCGGACCGATTTGCAATGCTATAGCCGCCTGCTGCACCTGATTGCACATTACGAGTTAGGAAATGAAGATATATTGGATCACCTGATAAAGTCAGTGTATCGCTTTATGGCCAAGATGCACAACCTGAGTGTGGTAGAAGAAGAAATATTTAAATTTATCCGCACCAGTTTTCATGTATCGGTAAGAGATATTAAACCCGAACTGCAAAAATTACTGGTGAAATTAAAAGCACTGCAAAACAACCGTTTTGAAACCAGGGCCTTTATTTACCTCGACATTATTTCATGGCTTGAAAGCAAGCTGGATAATATTCCAGTGCAGGATGTGCTGAAGCGAAAATTTGCAGGGAAGGTAAAACGCTTTTCCGAATTGCCGCTTGCGGTTAATAAAAATGAAACAACCTCGGAAGCATTATCAAACGCTGCGATCAATCTGTAGATAAAAATAGCAACGCAACTTAGCCGGAAAGCAAAACCTCACTGATAAATTTTTTTAAACATTACTAACACAAAAAGAATAGCATCCTATGCAAACCATTCAATCCATAGAAATATATAAATCGCCTATTCAGTTAAAAGAACCGTTCAAAATTTCACTGGGAATTTTAACCCACGCTGAAAATGTGATTGTAAAAATAAATACCAGCAATGGATTGACTGGTTATGGGGAATGCAGTCCGTTTATGACCATCAACGGTGAAAGCATGGATACTTGTTTTGTGGTGGCGCAATATTTAGCGCAGATATTGAAAGGCAAAAATCCGCTGGATATTGAAGCCTGCACTTTATTAATGGACAGTGTAATTTATGCCAACAGCAGTATTAAAAGTGCTTTTGACATTGCATTGTATGATATTGCTGCACAGGATGCAGGCCTGCCTTTATATGCATTTTTAGGTGGAAACAATAACAAAGAAATCATTACCGACTACACCGTAAGCATTGATCATCCACAAAAGATGGCGGATGATGCGGTGAAAATAAAAGCCAATGGATTCCAGGTGATCAAGGTTAAGTTGGGACATCAGGAGAAAGATGTGGAAAGAATTAGAATAATCAGAGAAGCGATAGGCATGGAAATACCATTGAGAATTGATGCCAACCAGGGTTGGGATATTGCTACCGCTATCAGCATACTCCATGAACTGGCACCTTACAATATTCAGCATTGTGAAGAGCCGATACCAAGATGGAATTATATGAAACTGTCCAATATAAGAAAGCATAGCCCTATTAAAATTATGGCCGATGAATCCTGCTGCGACCATCATGATGCAAGGCGTTTGATTGATCTGCAGGCCTGCGATTCGTTGAATGTGAAACTGGGCAAATCGTCCGGCATTTTTAAAGCCTTAAAAATCATAAAAATTGCGGAGGATAACAATTTCAACATACAGCTCGGCGGCTTTCTAGAATCCAGACTTGCATTTACCGCAGCGGCACATTTAGCACTGTCAAGCGATTCCATTGTGTATTTCGATTTTGATACGCCGTTGATGTTTGTTGACGACCCGGTGACAGGAGGCATTACCTACGATAGTAAAGGAGTAATTACCGTGCCCGACACGTTGGGTTTGGGCGCAGTAATTGATGACACATATTTGAGCGGTTTGGTGAGGGCGGTAATTTGAAGGCAGAAGCGCCCTGCCCCGCTAGCCAGCGGGGAGTTATACGACCAGCGTTCGAAATAGTAACAGATTTAATATCAGTTTTAAAAGATAATTTTAAAAAGTGAATTTTAAGTTAAGGAAGAAATAGCATAGGGTTTGAAGGCTTCCCCACTGACTAGCGGGGTCGGAGGCAAAGTGAGCTGCTTGTATAACTCCCCGCTAGCCAGTTGGGCTGGGGCCGAAATGAGCTCGTGAAATAATGTCCCTTTAGGGAACGGGGGTAGTTTTAAAATCAAACAAGGTTGCCGTAAAAACACCTCTCTCCCGCTTTTTGAAAATCGCTTTCCAGTTGCCGTTGTATTTAATCAATGAGGGTACCAACAACTCTCCGGCATGCGTCATCTTTACTTCCATCTGTACCTTAAAATCATACACGCCGGCATCGTAGCTCAACGAATAATTCCGGGCAACTACTTCATAAGTTTTATCATTGAACCAGGTGATCATTTCATCTACCACCACTTTGTTTTCCATGCCTGGTTTCACTTTTTGAGTAAAAATGTAGCAACTGGTTTTATTATAATCGTCCATATCAATGCTCATGTCATATACATCAGCCATATCATCATCATAAATTGCGGTTTTACCAGACATAAATGGCAAGCCGTTAATTTTCCTGCCGGGATTAAAAAACAACATCTTCAATTGTTCCTTATGCTTTTCAATGCCGCTTTTTCCTGCCGTACTCAATTCTCTTCCGTCAACAATATTGTCTTCGCCACAAATGGTGCCGCTGGTGAAAAAAAGCGAAGCATACATTTGCGAAGTATAGTAATTGTATTGATGTTGATCGTCGAAATAATCACCTGAACTTTGTTCTTCCAGTGTTTCCATCCGCCGGCAATTATTGTCAACTAATTGTCTGGTTTTACTAAAACAGGATGCCTGCATGGCGCCGTCTTTTTGCAACATTCTTACGTCATTGATAGCGGTATAGCCCAGCAGACGAAGGTTTAGGAAAGCTTTGTAAAAACTGGTATCATCTTTTATCCGGTTGATGAAGGCTGGCACATTTAATTTATTATTGAGAACAACTTCGCTGAGGGTAATGATTTTATTGCCCACATTTACGGATGAATCGGCCGCAACCTGTGCAGGTAATTCAGCGCAGCAAATAATAAGAATAAAAAAAGGTACGATCCTTTGAATCATACCTGCAAATTATTACAATTAAGTTAGATGCTGTTAAATGCCTGAAGAAGTGAACCTGATTTTAAGTTATAAATGCCAAAATATATAAGGACTACTTTCTAAAAGCGCTGCATTTATTCCCCTTCAGGGGTTAGGGGCTTCAGGGGCTCCTTTTACACCTCCCTACTTTACAAACACCATCCTATAATCAACTTTCACTTTCCCCCTTGTTATATCATCCAGCTTCCGTTTTAATAAAGTACGCTTTAATGGCTTGATATAGTCTATGAACAACTTTCCTTCAATATGATCATATTCATGCAACAAAACACGGGCAGTAATGCCATTGAATGTTTTGGTTTGGGGCTCAAAATTTTCATCCAAATAATTCAGTGTAACGCTTTCACCTCTATAAACATCTTCTCTTATTTTAGGAATGCTTAGGCAGCCTTCATTATAAGACCATTCCGTTCCTTCAATTTTTTCAATATGTGCATTGATAAAGGTTCCTTTAAAACCAGGACCATCGGGGTACAAATCTTCTTCATCATCTTCCAGGTTATCAAAAATTTGCGTACTGTCTACCATAAACATCCTGATTTCTTTATTGATCTGCGGTGCAGCCAGACCAACACCATTACTGTTATACATTGTTTCCCACATATCTGCAATCAGCTTTTCCAATCCGGGATAATCCGGCGTTATGTCGTTACAAACTTTTCTTAAAACGGGTGAACCGTAGGCTACTATTGGTAAAATCATAAATACTCGATGGGAAATGTATTATTTCCTTTTCTTTAATTTTTAAAAGATGAAGCAAAGGTAGTATTCAGGGAATGCCTTACTGATTTGCTTTACGAACCGCAAATTTACAAAATTCCTATTGATTGCTTTGAAGATACTCCTGCAATATAATGTTGGCCGCTATAACATCCACATTTCCCTTCACCTGTCGGTCCTTTTTTTTCATGCCCATTTGCAGCATCGCATCTTTGGCCATTTTGGATGTGTAACGTTCATCCACGGTTTTAATGGGTATTGCCGGGAAGTGCTTTTGCAGACTTTTAATGGCAGCTTTTACCAAAGGAGTGCCATGCGTATCTGATTCATCCCAATTTACCGGCAGGCCAATGATGATTAGTTCAACCTGCTCACTCGCAAAATACTTTTGCAAATAAGGAATCAGGTCTTTTGAATGAATGGTTTCCAGTCCGGTTGCGATGATCTGCAATGGATCTGTCACTGCCAGTCCGGTTCTTTTTCCGCCGTAATCGATTGCTAATATCCGGGCCATGGTAGGTGGTTGATGGTTTGTGGTTGATGGTTTGTGGTTGATTGTTGATTGTTGGTGGTTGGTGGTTGGTGGTTGGTCATTCGTCATTCGTCATTCGTCATTCGTCCGTAGGAACAGGCCGCGGCCTGTTCCTACAATTGCGGCCTGTTCCTACCCCTACCATTTTATTTACATTCTAAAAATATCCAGTAATACAAATGCTGCAAATACCACCGATGCAATTCCATTGGCAGTCATGAAGGCGATGTTTACTTTTGACAGATCGTTTGGTTTTACGATGGAATGCTGATAGATCAACATCCCGATAAACACCGCAATACCTATCCAGTACAGCCAACCAAAATTGCCATACAC
>JBBQKO010000206.1:0-7400 GCA_038327005.1 Chitinophagales bacterium
GTATGTAGTTTTGCAACTCGCTACTTGTATGAAAAGCTCCCGAAAAAATATAGGCTTTGTTCTCTGCTATAATTTTCTCAATGGCCTCCCTTATCAATAAATGGTCGTCTAGTACTACGATGGTATTATCAGGCTGCTGCATTTTTTGTAAGTTGTATTTCAATAAAAACGGATGTGCCTTTTTGTTCTTCAGAGCGTATGTCCAAGGAGCCGTTCAAATACGAAACCCGGGAGCGGATATTACTCAGGCCAATACCGGTTTTGCCATTTTGCTGTGGTGAAAATCCTTTCCCATTATCTTCCACTGTAATGGATAATTTTTCCCCTTCCCGTTGCAATTGCACCAATGCTTCTGTGGCACCGGAATGCTTGATAATGTTATTTACAAGCTCTTGTATAATCCGGTAAATACTTAGCCCGGAGGATTGCTCCAGATTTTCCTGCATCCCTACCGATTCATAATCCAGTTGTATTAATTTGCTCTCCGTAATCGACTTGCTATATTCCTTCAAAGCCTCATCCAATCCATATCGGAGCAGGGTTTCGGGCAATAGGTTGTGCGCTATTCGCCGGCTTTCGCTGGCAGCCTGTTTTACCAGTTCAGTTGCTTTTTGTTTTTTTATCAGTTCCTCCTCCTGACCGTTGGTTTCAACATTGCTAACCTGCATTTGGGCAGCAGCCAATATACCGCCCAGTCCATCATGCAACTCACGGGCCAGCCGGTTACGTTCTTTTTCTTCGCCCGTCATCAATGCTTTTAATAATGAAATATCTTGTTCCTTTTTTAAAGTGATCAACGATTGTTGAAACGTTTTGCGGCGTTGAAAATACAATGCCACCAACAGGCCAATGAGCAAACCTGCTGCAATCAGCGTAAACAGAAGATTCCGCAACCGGATGTTTTTATTGGCAATCAACAGGCTTTGTTCTGCGATCTTTTTCTCCTTTTCACTCGTCTGGAATTTCACATTTAGCTCATTGATTTCTTTTGCAGACTTTGCACTAAACAACGAATCATTCAACCTCATATATTCCACCCTTGTTTCATACGCATTTTTATAATCGCCCACACGGGAGTATGCTTTAGAAAGTTCCTTCAAGCTTTCTACCTGGCCACTATATTTACCAGACTTCTGATGAATTTCATGAGATAATAAACTGAATTTAAGGGCTGTTTTGAAATCCTTTTGGTCTACTGCCAATGCACCGCTTATATGATAAACTGCCCCCAACATACTAATATCCTGTTTCGACTCAGCAATTTTTTGTGCTTTTTTTATCGCCATAGTTGCTTGCGCATACTGCCCCTTTCTTGATAAAAACTCAGCTGCACTCATATTTGTTATAAACTGTAACTGGACTGCACCAGGCAACTGTGCAGCAATCAAAATTGCTTTATCGTTATAATAGATTGCAGAATCCAGCATATCCCGCACTATAAATGCCCTGGCAATATTACCATACACCAACCCTTCGTCATTCTTCGATCCTGCATTTTTAAACATGGCAGCCGCCAGCTTGTATTGCTGCGTTGCTCCAATCGCATCCCTTCCCTGCATGAGTGCATTCCCCATTCCTTTATAACATTTAGCCAGCCAGGGATAGTCATTTAGTTTTTCAAAAATAGGGATGGCATTCTTGTAATATTCTGTTGCCTTTTCCATTTTAAAATCAATCACAAAAGCCAATGCCTTTGTTGCTAATCCCTTTGCTTCGCCCAAATCATAGGTTGCTTTGCGAGATATTGCAATCATGCTATCGGCATATAGGTGGCGCATTTCAGGCTTTCCTCCAAATCCATAATAGTCTGCCAATAGCCGGTACAATTCAATTTGTGCCGGTACATATTGAGTAGTATTTATTAACTGCCTCGATTGTTCTATAACGGTCAGCATTTTTTCTTTTTGGCCCAAATCGTACAACTGGTTGGCTGCGTCTACCAGTAATTTAAGTTTTGAGGTATCTGCTTTTTCACTGGCTGCTTTTTTTAAAAGTTCATCCGGATTTAATCCGCTGTTTTGGGCGGCCGCTGACAAAATCAATACGTTCAAGAGACTTAACCAAAAACATACCTTAATACGTTGCACCATAGACGCTGTTTTTCTTCAAATATATTAAGTAACCTTCTAAGTTCCATGCTGAACAGATGTTGTTATCAACTAAAAAGGCTTCATCGATCAAATTTTTTGCTGCATTTTATCATTTCGCTCCTTCATTTTTTCTCACGGAAAACCATGAGTTTATTATTTGGCGGCAAACCATTACATAAAGGCCGCTTGATTATAGGAGTTTTGTATGGTTAAAAACAATCAGTAAACGCAATCAAAAATTAGTTGTTATGAAAATTATTATCTGCCTCAGTTTATGCATGGCTTCCTGCATATTTCTGGCAACAGCACAAATAATTGATCCCGGAAAAACTACCAAATCAAAGGTAGAGAACAGGGCCAATAATAAAGCAGATGCATCCATTGATAAAAGTCTGGATAAAATGGAGGAGGGGATTAAGGGATTGTTTAAGAAAAAAAAGAAAAAAGAACAGGAAAAGGATGGCTCTGCAACAGATGCTTCCAACAGCGAATCAGCAAGTGTAAATAAGTCCGGTTCTACCGGTGGAAAAGATGCGCCTTCTTTTCAGGTGTATTCAAAATATGATTTTATACCTGGTGAGAAAGTGCTGTATTATGATGATTTCGAAGCAACTGAAGTTGGCGATTTTCCAACAGGGTGGAATACCAATAGCAGTGCGCAAGTGGTAACACTTAGCAACCTGCCAGGTAAGTGGCTCAGCATAACTAAAGACGGATTTTTTTCTCCGGAATTGATAAAAGATATGCCGGAGAATTTTACCCTGGAGTTTGATGTAGTAAACCGCTATCGCAGCAATAATATATTGGGGTACAACTTTGTCATTTATAAAAGTGCAAACCCCCGAAAGGATATTGGGGAAGCCTATCTAACCGATGCCAGCTTTCGGTTCAACTGGGCTGGGTGTAGCGGTGGATTGGGTTATGTAACTTATGAGAAAGGCGAAGAGATGGGTAAAAACGACGATCTGTCATCAGAAAAACTGGTATGCGCCGGCGATGATTTTGCAACGCCAGCTAAAATTAAATTTTCGCTCTGGCGTCAGAAAAACAGACTTCGGGTATACCTGAATGAAGAAAAAGTGTTGGATATACCACAAGCTTTTAACAGCACCCTCAAGTACAATGTTTTTAAGCTGGGCGCCACCTACATGAATTATTCAAATGGAAGGGAACACGATGATGAGTTTATGGTATCCAATCTCCGGTATGCCGTTGGCGCCCCCGATACCAGAAGTAAATTAATCACCACTGGTAAATTTAGTACCACCGGTATTTTGTTTGATGTAAACTCAGATAAAATCAACCCCTCGTCTTATGGCACGTTAAAAGAAATTGCAACAGTGCTGAAAGAGAATCCTGCAGTGAATGTAAAAATCATTGGCCATACTGACAGTGATGGGGATGAAAAAGCCAATTTATTACTCTCTCAGAAAAGGGCAGCAGCAGTTAAAGAAAATCTTTCTTCCTCCTTTGGAATAGATGCCGGACGTATGCAAACAGATGGCAAAGGCGAAGCAGTACCGGCAGAACCAAACACTACAGCACAGGGCAAAGCCAATAACCGTCGGGTTGAATTTATTAAGTTATAAGATGATAAATATGAAAATAGTAATCAGCATCATGGCAGGTATGATCGCCCTGCAGGCAGGCGCACAAAATGTAGGCATCGGAACGAATACGCCGATCGATAAAATGCAGGTGCATGGAGGGGCTGCCGGTGTTACCAATATTTCCATCACCAACGATGCCAGCGGATCTAATTTAGGTGAAGGTATGCGCCTTGGTATCGTGTATATCAATGGCAATACTAGTTTTCAATACGGCCAGCTTAGTTTAGCTAAAAAACTACCGTTCCTTATTCGACAAATTGACAACAATAATATCTTTCGTACACCGCTTACGCTGGACGGTGAAGGCCAGTTCGGATTGGGTTCGTTTACTACCACTGGTTTTCGGCTTGCAGTAAATGGACCTGCCGTGTTATATCCAGGCCTTGGCCAGCCAGCTTCAATGTATATTGTTGATACGGTTGCTAATAGTGGGTTGCCTGTAGGGTTTGGGCTGCAAAAAACATCTGTAGGTGGCAAACATTTTACCATCTTATCACAAGATGAGTCAAGGGCATTGTCGGCACTTCAATCCGATTTTAAAAACGGTACGGGCAATTCAAGAACGGTACGAATACAGTTTGATTCTTCGGGCAATACGGGCATTGGAGATGTTACTTTTGGAGCAATGCCTTCGGTACGCAGCAAGCTGCATGTATTCGGCGATCAGCGTATTCAGGGCGTTTCGGGTGCAGGTGCTAGCCTAGCCCTACATAGTGCAGCAAGCGATTTTACAAATGGAAGCGAACTTAAGTTTTTTTATACACCAGATTCCAGATTAAATCAACCCAACCCATTCCCTTTTACGCAGCATTATTTTTTAAAACTCAACGATGCCAATGCAACAAATAATCGAGCAAAAACACTTGCACTAGGCATTTATACGGGACCCTATTTTTTTGGCGTTTCCGTTCCTGCAAAAGAAACTACTGCACTCGTATATAACCAAAACGAACAAGTAGGTATTCGTAAATATCCCAACCCCGCCGAGGAAGCTACAGTAAAAGTAGATATTGAAGGGGCAACCCGCATAAATGGTGGACTTACCCTTACCAATATAGGCGAGGCATCAGGTAAGGTACTGGTTAGCAACGCATCGGGTGATGCAACCTGGCAAAATCCGCCAAAAATTATGCTTGACCAATCATCAGCAACCGGCCAGTCGGCTGTAGAGTTTCGCAACCAGGGTAGTTATGTAGGCAGTTTTGGTTGGAGCCAGGCCAGCACACGCTACTTTTTGTATGATGGTAATACTAACACAAATCCTTTGGTTGTTAAAGATGGCCGGGTAGGCCTGGGCGATAGAAATGCTACCACCAATATGCTGGAAGTAAATGGCAACGCCAGTAAAAGCAGCGCTGGTAGTTGGTTGGGCAATAGTGATGCCCGTTTGAAAAAAGACATACAACCCATCAGTGGAGCGTTGCAAAAATTAATGCAGCTTCAGGGTATTACTTATCAATGGGCCGATAATAAAACCGGCATCAAACGTCCCGACGGTGCCCAAATGGGTTTCACTGCACAAAATATTCAACAGGTATTTCCGGAAGCCGTAACAACTGATGCGCAAGGCTATTTGCAAACGGCGTATGGCACTTACGATCCGCTTTTAATAGAGGCGATGAAAGAGCTGCTGAAAAAAGTGGAAGTGCTGGAAGCGAAAGTGAAATCATTGGAAAGCAGATAAATAGAGAAAAGCCTTTCTATACAAGTAGCAGATCGAACGTATCAGGCAATGTTCGGCATATTATTGAAAAAATTTGTGCAAATCAGTCACCCATTTTCATTTACAAATCAACAAAAAAATATGAAGTACATCTACCTTACCTCGATGGTTCTATGCCTGCTCACTACCGTTTCGCTACAGGCGCAAGTATCCGATGACGCTAGCTTTAACCCACAAGACAATGGCAGCATGGCCACCGGTTTCACCGAGCTTACCGGTACCACCGCAGCTCTACGAAATAGTGGCAACGGAACCATTTTAGTAGCAGGTATTTTTACCCTTTACAATCAAACTACAGCTAACAGATTGGTGCGTTTATTACCGGATGGTTTGGCAGATCCAGGCTTTTCTGCCGGCACGGGTGTAGCCGGTTTAGTCACCAGCGAAAGCGGCCTTCCCACTGTAAGCAGCATTGTATGTATAAAGGAAATTTCAGGAGGCGGCTACCTGCTTGGCGGCAATTTTGTTAGTTACAATGGTACCACACGAAGAGGGGTCATCCGCATATTGGCCAATGGCGCTATTGATAATAGTTTCAACAATGGCGGAGACGGTGCCAATGGCGTGGTAAACGATATACAACCTTTATCCAACGGAAAGTTTATGATTTGTGGTGCTTTTACCCAGTACAATGGAACGGCCGTAAATCGCCTTGCCCGATTGAATGCTGATGGTACTTTGGATGCCAGTTTTAATGTGGGCGGGGCGGGAGCAACACTTGCAGTTTTTGCCCTTGATACTACCAGCACGGGTAAATTAATGGCAGCAGGAACTTTTACGAGTTACAATGGTACTCCCGTAAAACGAATAGCTCGTATCAACCAGGATGGTAGTTTGGATATGAGTTTTGCACCCCTGGGAAATGCGCCGAATAGTTATATCAGTTCTATGCAAGTAATTGCGGGAGATAAAATTTTGCTGGGTGGTACTTTTATTTCCTTCGGCAGCTCATCCGTAGGGCGCTTTGTGCGGCTCAATGCTGATGGAGACTTAGACCTAACGTTTATGGCAGGCACTGCCTGTAATGGGGATGTAAATACAATAACTGTTGAAGCAAATGGTAAAATATTATTGGGTGGTGCTTTTACCAACTATAATGGTAATGCAGTAAAACGGTTTGTTCGAGCCAATGCAGATGGCAGCTATGATGACAGCTTTAACCCCAATGGCTATGGGCCTGGTAACTTGGGTTTTGGGGCCACTATTAATTTTATAATACCCACTTCTGCAGGTAAATATTTTATTGGTGGAGGTATGCAGGAACTGGAATTGGTAAGCTATTATGGTGCTACCCAAATAGTAGAAAGTGGGTTACCCGATGGTGATTTTAATGCTGCCACTGGTATTTCCAGTGGTGCCAATACAGGCTTTAATGCACAGACACCCGTATTTATTTTAACCAGGTGCATCACCACTCAGCCCGATGGTAAAATGTTGATTGGAGGTAATTTTACCAAATACAATGGCCAGCCACGAAAGTTTATTACCAGGGTTTTGGCGGATGGTTCCAATGATTTAACTTTTGGCATCAACACTTTGCAGGGATTTGATAATACCGTTACAGCCATTACTGTGCAACCGGATGGTAAAATTTTGGTGGCCGGCGACTTTCTTTTTTATGGCAGCACCCGCCGCAATAACCTGGCCCGCCTAAATGCTGATGGAACGTTAGATGCCAGCTTTAACCCCGTAAGTCAGGTCAATGGCCGGGTGCAAAACGTACAAAAAATAAAATTATTGACTGGGGGTAAAATATTACTCGCTGGTGGATTTGTAAATTTTAACCAGGTAAACACGATAAAGAATATGGTGGTACTCAATGCGGATGGTACGGTAGACAATGGTTTTACCAGTCCCATAACTACTGGTACCGTGCTAGACGTACTAGCAACTGCGGATGGAAAATATGTAGTGGGCGGAGAGTTTTTACAACTTCCGATCAATGGATCCACCACAAACCGCAGCTTGTTTCGTTTA
>JBBQKO010000207.1:0-7351 GCA_038327005.1 Chitinophagales bacterium
ATTCTTTTTTTAAATCATTCAATAAATTCAACACCTGTGCCTGTACACTTACATCCAACGCACTTACGCTTTCATCAAATATTAAAAAAGACGGATTCAAAGCCAGTGCTCTTGCTATGCAAATCCGTTGCCGCTGGCCGCCGCTAAACTGGTGCGGATACCGGTTAAAATGTGCAGCATTTAAATTTACCTTTTCCAACAATTCAATTACTTTATCTCTTCGCTCTCCATTGTTTTTTAACATGCCATGCACCTGCATCGGCTCCTGTATGGCAGCACCAATCGTAAGTCGTGGATTTAAGGAGCCATAAGGATCCTGAAAAACAATCTGCAGATCTTTACGAATTGTTTTCATGGCAGCTTTGGTTAATCCTGCCAGGTTGGTTCCATTCAATATAATATTACCGGATGTAATCGGTATCAATTGCAGAATGGCTCTTCCCAATGTAGTTTTACCACAACCGCTCTCGCCTACCAGACCAACCGTTTCGCCTTTGCCAACGGCAAAGCTTACGTCATCCAGCGCTTTAAATGGCGACTGTGTTTTACCAAACAATGACTTTTTGCCGGGATAATAAACTTTTAGATTTTCAACCCGGAGAACTATTTCGCCGGTAATTATTTGTTTGCTGCCCTTCGCTTCCTCTTTTAAAGTACCATGTGATGAAAGACTTTCTTTCATAGCATCAAATACCATATCATTTTTAGCATAAGTGCCGCTTACAGCAACCTCCTTGGGGGGCGGGGCGGCCAGGAAATCACTCACCACAGGAAGCCTTTCACCTCGTTGGTGCATGGCAGGCCGGCAAGCCATCAACGCTTTCGTGTATGGGTGCTGAGGCGCTTGCAATACAGCATTGGTTTTACCCTGCTCCACAATTTCGCCTTTGTACATTACCAATACCTTGTCGGCAATATCCGCTACCAGCCCAAGATCGTGGGTAATTAAAATAACACCCATACCCAATTGTACCTGCAGGTCTTTAATCAATTCAAGGATTGTTTTTTGAACTGTTACATCCAATGCGGTCGTTGGTTCGTCTGCTATCAATAAAAGAGGATTGCAACAAATGGCCATTGCAATCATTACCCGTTGCTTTTGTCCGCCGCTAATTTGATGTGGATAACGGTTCATGATTTCTGCCGGGTTAGGTAATTTTACTTTTTCAAATAAAGCAATGGCCCTTTCTTTGGCTGCCGCCGAAGAAAGTTTTTGATGTAACTGAATGGCTTCCACCACCTGGTAACCACAGGTAAATACCGGGTTTAAGGAAGTCATCGGTTCCTGGAAAATCATCGCAATATCTTTTCCCCGAATGGCATTGATTCCTTTTTCCGGCAACCTTAAAAGATCCACTGTTTTACCGTCGTTACCAGAAAAAAGCAATTGCCCTTTTACAACTGCCTGCGTTGGTAACAATTGCAGAAGAGATAAAGAAGTGACCGATTTGCCAGAGCCAGATTCGCCAACGATGGCTACTATTTCGCCGGCCTCCACCGTAAACGAAATGTTTTTCACAGCCGGTATTATATTACCTGCTGCGCCAAAACCGATGGATAAATTATTGACTGATAACAATGGTTGGCTCATGAACAATAAAATTAGGGAATAAAATGTCTAAAGATTTTGAAGATGAGTTATTTATGTAGAAGCTTACTGCAGAAACGCATGCAAGTATTAAATTAATGACATTAGTGATGTGATAATGCTTGTTTTACAAAAAAATTAGCCATAAAGCCCTCAAATTTTACGGGCTTTATGGCTAAAAAAATATGAATTTGCCGTTTTTTATTTGACTAATAATTCTTCAGTTGACCACGTTATACCGTCAAAAATATGCACCACATACAAATCTGGCTTTAGCCCTGATAAGCTTATTTGAGTTGAATTTGTACCATTTGGAAATTTCACTACTTTTTTTACAACACCCAGTTTATCTAAAACCCGAATTTCATAAATTTTTGTATCAATTTGAATGGGAGCTTCCATTTTATTGGTAGTAGTAGCTTTTTGCACTTTTACCGATACTGTTACATCGGCACTAGTAGTTGGGTTTGGTGCAATTGCAAAATGGCCGCCACTACAAGTAACAGGAACTGTTATATAGATAATATTGCTTGATCCACAAGAGTTGTCTGCAGTAACGCCAATTCGATAATTGCCGGACCCCTGAGTTAGATTCAGCTTTTTGCTAGATCCGGAATTTGGGAACGATTGCAAATTATAGCTATAAGGCATTTTAAAAAAAGACCAGGTATAAGTTGTATTAGGAAAATAATTTGTCGACACAGGGAATTCGGCGCAAATATCCTGTATAAAATTAATGTACCCTGGTTGAGGAGTTCCTACTTGAATTGTTTTAGAAACAGTTTGTATGTAAGTATTGTTACAATTGGAAATTGTTGCAGTTAATGTAACTGTTCCATTACCCGCCTTATTAAGCGTTACGGCAGATCCGGTACCGGCAATATTAACAAGACCTAATGGAGTAGCAGTCCAGACTACATTGATACCAGGTTTGCATGTTACAATAGAATAATCACCAGTGGTGCATAAAACACTGTTACCAACCATTACAGGGTTAATGTATGTGGGTAAACTTGTAATATTGCACCTCACTTCATTTTCAAAATATTGTGCACCATTTGCTGAAACCAACACATGTTCTTCGTTTGTGGGTGGTGCGTAAACATAATCAAACGGAGTTTTGCCGCATAGATACTGATCGTCCCATTTCATGTATAAATTTTTGTTTGGAAATCGTAAATCAGCCGCACTGTAACTCGGCATCATTGTAAATTGGTTAAGGTTTTGCGAAAAGCTGGTACGTTTAGACCCGGTTAAAAGGTACATCGCTTCTTTTAACAGAAACCCAAAATTGCTTTCATTAATGTTACCGGGCGCATTTCCAAAAAGGGTTCCGAAAGTACCACCGGGTGCATTGTCTTGTGCGCTATTACCCCATGCAGCATTTGCATAACTGTTTGTTTTACCCAGTGGCACCCAGAATAATAAATTAAACAACGGGGCAACAGTCCAGTTGTCCATTACTTTAGCTGTACCGCTGTTAGGCGTAGTATAACAACTCCAGTCAAGTTTCATGCATATTTTATCACTGCATAAACCCCATAAACTTTTCCAACCCTTTCGTTGTGTGGAAATACGTAAGAGGGTTTCGCTTGGGTTAGGATGAAAAGAATTTATTTGCCCTGTATTAGTACCATTTAACAACGCTACTTTGCGGCAAAGCTGCGGATACTCATTTACCGCTGCCAGGTTTTGGAGAAAGGTAGTTCGCAAAGCGTCTGGTACAGGAGATTGAGAATTAGCAGATACATGGTGGGCAAGCATTTGCTTTGCGCCCAACCCATTATACAAACCTTCCCTGATTGATTTATTCTTTTTAAAAATACCTCTTTTGGTAAAGTACTCCACATAGTTCTGCAAACCAATGGGTACATTGGCACCCTGGTGGCAACCATCAAAAGAAATATAGGTTTTTACATTATGAGGAATATTGTTTTTCTCCATATAGGCTAAAGCATACTGTGCAATAAGCGAACCCATACTCGGCCCTATTAACGTAATACCCTGTAACATTGTACTTCCATATTGCTGGTTCAATCTTTCAATCAGCGATACCAGCGTCATGGCATTGCGCTCTAACAGATCGTTGCCATGCTTAAAATCAAGGATTACAAAATCATAGCCTTCGTTAAGCATGTAATCTCCAAATAATGGGTTTACGTAACCAGATCTTATAATTCCTGTGTTAATATAGTCCTCATAAATCTTTTGAACAGTCCTACTATTATCCGGGTCAAAGCCATCAATAAATAAAATTGGTCTTTTTAATTGAGCCGGATTACAAACTGTGCCATCTCCAGAAAAATAAAAGTAGGCTGTGTCTTTTACAGGGTTGCCATCTTTATTTTTGTATTCTAATTGGGGGTTGCCATATTGTGCATTGATAGGGTCAAGCCTTGACTGTGGTGCTTCTATTACCCATCGTGTTCCAGCACTAAATTTCCCACCTCTGCAATCCGTTAATGGTCTGTAAATTTTAGTATTTTTTACAAACACTTTAAATGGATTCCCCATTGTAATTATCCTGCCCAAAATATCTACACCTATAACCGTTATTCTGCCGAATAATGTGCCACCTATATTTTTTAATATCGAGCTTAAAAATGGCCTTGCGAGTTGGCCGCCAGCATTATAAGGATTATTAACTACCCATTCACCTTGCCCATCTCCAAAATCTATCCTTACCTGTGTTATTGTTAAGGAGTCGTTGTGAAGAAAAAATGCCGGGTCAAAATAAAAAGTTTGATTGCCGGTTTCCATCACTTGACCATCAGCTAATAATGGTGCCGCCAAAAAAGATGTGTTTGTAAAATATGGGCTTCTTGGCCTGTTGGCCACATCCACAAACTGTCCGTTGGCTAACGTATCTATTAAATGATCTTGCAGCGCATTGGTATCAAGGCTATTGAATTTGTAATAAAAAATACCGATTGGATGCTCCCTGCTGTTGCCGTTTGTTTTTATTAGTTCGTCCAAAGCATCCGGGCTTATGCGTCCATTATTATTGTAAGCACTATTGTATATTTCATAGTAAGCCTGCATTAAATGATCTGGATGTGTTGTATCCATATTGCTTGCTGCAGGTAATCCCGTATATTCATCTACATTGGCGAGAGGAAACATACGGTCGTATAAAATATTGGTGGTTACAAACGTTTTATTGAGGTTCTGCATTTTGTAATCGGAATAGTTTTTCCAAGGGAGTGTATCCCAATTTTGCTAAGCAAAAAGCCCTTGTCCAATAAATATCAGTATTGCTGTTACAAAGAATTTTCTTAAAAAATAGTTTGATTTCATGTTACGTTTTTTTAAATTAGTTATTGTATTTTAATCTGAACTTCCCATAGTTTATTGTGATTGAATCATTACGATATTTGTTGAAAGCCATATAATTAAAGGTTCCTTGAATAATCTTCTTGGTCTTGTCTAATACTGTGATAGTCCAAAACCCAGTATGGCTTGAGTCTGTAAAATATCTATCTATCGGTAGTGTACTGTTTTTATAATCACCAACTCTTCCAACAACACCACTTAATTGATAGACGCCTTCCTTTATCATTGTATGATCTTCAATAACGATTCCTAAGGTTTCGTAATCTCTATTACCACGAATAATTAGAGTAGTATCTCCTAACAGATTACATTGGACACAGTTGGTGCACCCATTGGGTTGGAAATCCAAACCATTCACTTTACACCTTAAATAATATTCAGGTAATACTTCATCTTTTTTACATTTCGAAAATAGAAACCAGGGTAGTAAGGCGATAATAAAAAACCACTTTTTTTGTGGTAATAATTTAATTGCTTTCATAAAATTTATTTTGAGGATTAATTGTTGCTTACGGTTAATACGGTTTCTTTCTGCGGCATAAACATAAATTTTAAATCAGTCTTTCCAGATCAACTAATTGTTACCCGTTTACCAACCCTTTTTTATAACCACATCTAAATTATCCCGGCTTATGCGTCCATTGTTATTGTAAGCACTATTGTATATTTCATAGTAAGCCTACATTAAATGATCTGGATGTGTTGTATCCATATTGCTTGCTGCAGGTAATCCCGTATATTCATCCACATTGGCGAGAGGAAACATACGGTCGTATAAAATATTGGTGGTTACAAACGTTTTATTGAGGTTCTGCATTTTGTAATCGGAATAGTTTTTCCAAGAGAGTGTATCCCAATTTTGCTGAGCAAAAAGCCCTTGTCCAATAAATATCAGTGTTGCTGTTACAAAGAATTTTCTTAAAAAATAGTTTGATTTCATGTTACGTTTTTTTTAAATTAGTTATTGTATTTTAATCTGAACTTCCCATCGCTTATTGTAACTGAATCGTTTCGATAAGCATTAAATGCTTTAAAGTTGAAAGTGCCTTGAATTATTTTATTTGTTTTATCCAATAAGGTTATATATAAAATCCCTGTATGAGTAGAATCCGTAAAAAATCTATCTACTGGAAGGGTACTATTCTTATAATCAGCCATCCGTCCATTTAAATGGCTTAATGGATAGTTCCCCACTTTTATGATGGTAAGATCCTTTATGAGAGTTCCTAAAGTTTCATAATCCCTGTTACCACCAAGTATCAAGGTTGTATCGCCCATAAGACTACATTGGGTGCAGTTGGTGCAACCATTGGGTTGGAAATCCAATCCATTTACTTTACACCTTAAATAATATTCAGGCAATACTTCATCTTTCTTACATTTCGAAAATAGAAAACAGGGTATTAAGGCGATAATAAAAAACCACTTTTTTTGTGGTAATGATTTAATTGCTTTCATAAAATTTATTTTGAGGATTAATAGTTGCTTACGGTTAATACGGTTTCTTTCTGCGTCATAAACATAAACTTTAAATCAGTCTTTCCAGATCAACTAATTGTTATCGATTTTGCAATCGCTTTTTAATCCAATGCAAACCATAACAGCTGTTTTACAAGCACACTAATAGACCATCCAGATACAAAACAGACGTCATTTTTTTGGAAAGAAATGATCGCATGCCATTAATAATTAGTTGTATAAAGGTGGCATACCAGTATAAACTAATCGCTCTCTTAAGATATGGTTGATAAAAAAATTTGGATATGGTTAAAATGTAGAGCCATATTTGAAAGGTTTAAAGTGCAAAAAAAATAGCTCACGATTTACAATGATTGCAAAAAAATGATTTTCCTTAAATTTGCAATTCTTAAAGTTTAAAAAAGTTTACAGGCCGTTATACTGTACAAGTACCTCAGCTACAAACTACAAACCTCAATAAGTTATGGGAAGGATATTTGAAGTTAGAAAAAGTTCCATGTTTGCCCGTTGGGATAAAATGGCCAAGAATTTTACCCGTATTGGAAAAGAAATCGTAATTGCTGTAAAAGCAGGAGGTGCCGACCCGGATGGCAACGCCGCATTGCGCCGCTGTTACCAGAATGCGAGAAGTGTGGGAATGCCCAAAGACAGAGTGGAAGCAGCTATTAAGAGAGCGATGGGTAAGGAAATGATTAATTACGACGAGGTTTTGTACGAAGGGTACGCCCCCCATGGAATAGCGATATTGGTTGAAACGGCTACAGATAACCCAACCCGTACGGTTGCAAATGTGCGGATGCACTTTACAAAAAGTGGTGGCAGTTTGGGTACAGCGGGCAGTGTGTCTTTTACTTTTACCAGAATGGGCGAGTTTAAAATTAAAAGTAGTGGCTTAAATATTGAAGATCTTGAACTGGAATTGATTGATTACGGATTGGAAGAAATTGGAGA
>JBBQKO010000208.1:0-7336 GCA_038327005.1 Chitinophagales bacterium
TGGGTTTTAGCGATGTAGTGCTGGCAGCCAATTCGATTAGGTTGAATTATAAAAAAGTTATTTAGAATTGGTATATTTGGGCAACAACAAAACAGTTATTTTATGGATAGTTTCATGGATATAGTCGAAAAAGTAACGGCTCTTTCATTGGAGGAGATGCAGGAGGTTGAGAGTATACTTCGTCAATCCATCATTGAAGCAAAGCGGCAACAAGTTCTTCAGAATAAAATAGAAAGCGAGTCATTGTTCAAGGAAGGTAAATTAAAATTTTATGATTCTTCATCCAACTTATTAAATGCATTGAATGAAGAATGATACAGATCGCCTACAGCCCTGCTTTTGTAAGGGCATATAAAAAGCAAATCAAAAACCAATTAGCAACCCAGCAATTATTTGCTGAAAAGATCGCTTTATTTCTACAAAACCCTTACCACCCTCAATTACGCACACATAAACTGAAAGGGATTTTAAAAAACTTTTACTCATTTAGCATCGATGATGATTTAAGGGTAATATTTTATTTTGCTTCTGACAATGAAGTAATTTTTGAAAATATTGGCACTCACGATGAAGTGTATTAAACCAAATACACGCATGCAGGATATTCACGAAATACTAAAAGAAAACTGGGGCTACGATCGTTTCCGTCCGTTGCAGGAGGACATCATCTACAGCGTATTGGAAGGCAAAGACACGCTCGCTTTATTGCCTACCGGCGGTGGAAAATCCATTTGTTTTCAGGTGCCGGCAATGGCCAAAGATGGTATCTGCCTTGTTATCAGTCCGCTGATTGCATTGATGAAAGACCAGGTGGAAAGTCTTAAAAGAAAAGGAATATTGGCGTTATCCATTTACTCCGGCATGAGCTTTTTAGAGGTAAAAAAAACTTTACAAAATGCAGCTTATGGTAACTATAAATTCCTCTACGTTTCACCGGAACGGCTAGAAACCAATCTGTTTCTGGATTTTTTACCTTCCATGAAAATCAACCTGATTGCGGTAGATGAAGCCCATTGCATTTCACAATGGGGCTACGACTTTCGTCCGCCCTACATGCGCATTGCCAATTTACGGGAACATCTGCCCAATGTTCCGGTGCTGGCACTCACTGCTTCTGCCACGCTGACTGTACAAAATGACATTTGCGAAAAACTGTTGTTTGGAAGCAACCAGCAACGGTTTCAACAATCATTTGAAAGAGCCAACCTTTCGTATAGCATTTTCAATGTAGCCTCCAAACAAAACAAACTACTCGAAATTTTAAAAAATGTAAAAGGCACCGCCATCGTGTATTGCAAAACCCGCAAACACACCAGGGATATTGCAGAACTGTTGAAATTAAATCAAATCAACGCGGATTATTATCATGCCGGTTTAAGCAATGACGAAAGAAATAAAAGACAGGAAAACTGGATTAATAATACTATCCGGGTAATTGCCTGTACCAATGCATTTGGAATGGGAATAGATAAACCGGATGTGAGGGCGGTAGTACATTTTGGTGTACCTGATTGCCTCGAAAATTATTACCAGGAGGCAGGCCGGGCCGGACGGGATGGGAGACGATCCTATGCGGTGCTATTGTACAACGACCGGGAAATAGCCGATATGCAGTTGCAAACTGATATCCGGTATCCGGATAAAGCGAGTATTAAGCAGGTTTACATCGCTGTAATGAATCATCTGCAGATAGCGGCAGGAACAGGTGAAGGAAATAGTTATGAATTTGACATTGCCGCTTTTGCTAACGCATTTAAACTAAATATACTCACGGCAACCTATGCTATAAAAACATTGGAGCAGGAGGAGATGCTACGGTTTAACGAAGTGTTTTTTAAACCATCTTCAGTTGAGTTCACGGCGGACAGACAGCAACTGGAGGACTTTGAAAAGCAATTCCCAAAATTAGAACCATTGGTAAAAGGATTGCTACGTAGCTATGAAGGCATCTTTAACTACCCGGCAACGATCTATGAAGGTGAACTGGCGAAATTTTTAAGAAAAAACATTGCTGATATAAAACAGGAATTGCTTTTATTAAAAACGCATGGCATAGTTGACTATTCGCCTCAAAAAGACACCCCACAACTTACCCTTGTATTAAACAGAATGTATGCCGACAGTTTCGTTATCAATTTAGCAAATTACCTGGCCAGAAAAAAGAATTTTGAAATCCGAATTACAGCAATGGTTGACTATATCGCCAATACGGTCAATTGCAGAAGCCAGGTAATAGCCCGGTATTTCAATGATTTAAATGTAAAAGCCTGTGGCATTTGCGATAATTGTATCAATCAGAAAGATGTAGTCATTTCCAAAGAAGAATTTGAGCTGATCAACCGACACATCCTCAATTTTATTGGCCAAAATACTGTACCGGTAAAAGACTTGATCAATCAATCGAAACAATATAAAAAAGAAAAATTATGGAAAGTGATTGACTATTTACAATCAGAAAAAAAACTGGATTTTGATAAAGAAGGGAATATCACAATTATCTAAATCAATTATTTTGGAAACGGACTATTAGCCCGGGAAAAAATAAAAAAAAGGGACCAAGATAGAAATCTAGTCCCGCTTTAAAATCCAATATCCTATGAAAAACCGATGCGAAGATAACAGGTTATTCAATAAAACGCAAGTTTTTGCGGAACTATTTTATAGTTTTCATTGCGTTAACTCAACACCTGAAAAAATATAAACAACTGATTTAAAGTAATTTGTGCATATTTGTTTTTTATTCTGCTGCCCTGTATTTACCATTCTTAATGAGATAACCTGCCCCCTGGTACCAGGCAATGGCCTCCTTCGAAAGACTATCGGTATCGGGTATTTTTTTTGCTGAACCCGTTAGAAAATCCGGCTGGTAAGAGGCTGTTTTTTTCTGTGGGGAAAGTATCACCAGTTTATCGCTTTTTATATAACCAAGGTTCTGATAGGTACTGATAAAAACCCTGTCTCTCCAAACAGGTGTTTTATAGATATCAAAACCCATGAAATGGCTGGTGTAATTCAGATTTAGTAAACCCAACAAGGTTGGCGCAAGATCTATCTGGCTGGTTAGCCGATGTTCATTCAAGGGTTGAATTAATTTAGGAGCGTAAATAAAACAAGGTATCTGGTAGCGGTTCACCGGCAAATCCGTTTTACCGGCACTACGGGAGCAGTGATCTGAAACAATTACAAAAACCGTATTATCAAACCATGGCTTTTGATCCGCATCCGTCAGGAATTTATGAATGGCATAATCGGTGTATTTAACACCGCCCTGAGACTGGTGAGAAGCGGACAGTATATCAATGCGCCCATCCGGAAAAGTGTAGGGCCGGTGATTGCTGATAGTCATTACATGATTAAAAAAGGGCTTGCCTTTTTTGTAACTTTCATCGCATTGACCGAGTGTGAAATTAAAAGCAGCTTCATCATCAATTCCCCAGGCAGTCGTGTGATTTACCAATGCTTCCGGTATGTCTCTTTTATCAAGCACTTTATAGCCGTTATTGCTAAAAAAATAACCCATATTATCAAAGAAACTATTGCCACCATAAATATAATTTACCTCATAGCCTTTGCTTTTAAATACGCTTCCCAATGAAAACAGTCCTTCATTATTCGGACGGCGAACGATTGATTGACCGGGCGTTGGAGGAATAGCCAAAGAAATTGCCTCCAAACCTCTTACAGTTCTGGTACCGGACGCATAAAAATTACTAAAAAACAAACTCTCTGGTATTAATGAATCCAGGTAGGGCGTAATATTCTCTTTATTTCCGAAATATTTCAAATAATCACCGCTTAAACTTTCCACGCTTATCAACACTACATTCCATTTATGTTCCGGACTATCATTTTGAATTTTACGCTCTATGCTCAACGGATCAGCAGAAAAGGTAGCATTGGGTGCCTGTAGCATTTTACGAAGCAGCGTAAGATTTGCTGTATCATTTTGTTCCTTGTAAAACTGGTGATAATCGATTTCATTGTTCCAGAATGCAGCACCAAACTCGTAGGTACCATTACCAGCCAATTCATTTACGTAGTTGTTACTACTGACGTTTTTTAAATGATTGTTTACCAAGAAATAACCCGCAACCGGTACTAACAAAAACCCGATAAAGAAAACGGTTCTTCGGGCAAAGTGCATACTTACCTCTTGCGAAGCAATCACTTTTTTTCTCACTAAAAATAGAAGGACCACTACCACCAACAGCACTACAGCAATGATGAAAGGCATGTTATAGGACTCCCAGATATTACCCAATACTTCGTTGGTATATATCAAATAATCAACTGCTATAAAATTAAAACGTACGCTGAATTCGTTCCAAAAAACAATTTCGCTGCCGGCAGTTGCAACCAGTATAAATGTGATGATAAAAAACAACACAAAGAGAGGAAGGCGTTGCCATTTTTTTTGATACCAGTTATCTTTCATTAACCAGCAATAGAGCGCAACCGGGATGGCGAAAAAGCTGCTCACCACCAGATCGTAAAAGAATCCTATTATAAAAATGCCAATGATGCGCAAAAAAGAAAGTTCAAGATTAGGCCAGCTTTTGGCAAACAGGAACAACCTTGTTAAAAAACTAATTGCACATACCAACAAAACAGTTACCGCTATTGGGCCAAAGCGATGTTTAAACAGAGTTTTCAAGCTAAGCATATGCAAAAATAATCATTGCCACCTTGTATTGCAGATAAATAAAGGGCTTAACAAACCATTAAAACCAACTGGTAGTTTTCTTTTTACTTCTGCCACCAAGGCCCAGTGCGCCTAATAAAGAACGAACAATGGTATTACCCGCTGTTCGGGCCATACTTTTTACAACCGTATTATTGGCTACCTGTTCAAACATAGAGGGTTCTTCCTTTGCTGCCTTTTTGGAGGGCTTCGCCTCCTCAGCTTCCTGTGCATTTGCCGCGGCTTCCTCCAACTTAGCAGTTAGTATTTCGTAGGCGCTTTCGGAATCGATGTTCTGGTTGTATTTGGCGGCCAGTTTTGATCGGCCCACAATACCATCAATTTCCAAATCGGTTAATACATCCATGCGGCTTCGGGGCGAACACAACATTACATGGGCCAATGGAGTAGGAATACCCTTTTCATTCAACATCGTAACAAGGGCCTCACCAATACCCAACTGGGTAATCAAATCTTCTGTTTTATAAAACTCAGTTTCAGGATAGTTCTCTGCAGTTTGTTTAATCACTTTCCGATCTACGGCTGTAAAAGCTCTTAATGCATGTTGCATTTTTAAACCCAATTGCCCTAATACATCTGCTGGAATATCCATCGGGTTTTGAGTGCAAAAAAATATCCCTATTCCTTTCGACCGAATTAATTTAATCACGGTTTCTATTTGTTGTAGCAAAGCACTGCTGGCTTCCTGAAATATTAAATGGGCTTCATCAATAAAAAGTACCAGTTTAGGTTTATCCAAATCACCTTCTTCCGGACAACTGGCGTACAGTTCAGCCATCAGTTGCAACATAAAGGTGGAAAACAGCTTCGGTCTGTCCTGCAAATCGGTTACCCGCAACACATTGATTACACCACGGCCTTTATCATCTATCCGCATCAGGTCGTCTACTTCAAAACTTTTTTCGCCAAAAAAAACATCGGCACCCTGCTGCTGTAGTTCAATCACTTTTCTCAAAATGGTACCAGTGCTGGTAGTAGATATTTTTCCATACGATTTCTCCAATTCAGCCTTTCCTTCATCGCCGATGTACTGCAATACCTTTATGAAATCTTTCAAATTGAGCAAGGGCATTTTTGCATCATCGCAATATTTAAAGATCATGGCTACTACCCCGCCCTGTGTATCATTTAATCCTAAAATTTTACTCAGCAATACCGGGCCAAACTCACTCACGGTTGCTCTTAGCCGCACTCCCTTTTGATCACTCAGTGTCATCAATTCAGCCGTAAATTGTTCCGGCTTATATTCCATATTTATCTTTTGGTACCGGTCTGTTAATTTATCATTGATGGTTCCAGGCGCTGCAATACCACTCAGGTCGCCTTTGATATCCATCAACAAAACCGGCACACTTGAATCACTCAGAAATTCGCTGATCATTTGAAGGGTTTTCGTTTTACCTGTGCCGGTAGCGCCCGCAATTAAACCATGGCGGTTCATTGTTTTCAACGGAAGATAAATACCGGCATCCGGTATTACCGCTCCATCCAGAACGGCAGCGCCTATTTTTACTGATTCCCCCTTAAAAGTATAACCTGCTTTAATTGCTGCTACAAATTCTTCTTTCTTTGCCATGGCTTAAATATTTTCGGAAAGATACAAATGAGCAATGAAAAACATTCATTCATTTTTTATCTCCATTGCTGAATTAACTTTACCAAATGAAACACTCATTGATAGCTTTACTTGTGATCGTTTCGGGAATTCTTTTTACTTCCGCAGGCATTACCGGATCAGCCAATGTAATTGAGACGGAAGCCACACTTGGTGAAAAACTTTTTTCTGAAAACATTTTATCTAAAGATTCCACCGTCAGTTGCGCCAGTTGCCATCTGCCACAATTTGCCTTCGCAGATACCGTTGCATTTAGCATCGGTATTCATGGTAAACTAAGCACCCGAAATACTCCATCTGTTTTAAACATGAAAAACCGACCTTACTATTTTTGGGATGGCCGTGCCGCTTCGTTAGAAGAACAGGCTTTAATGCCCATACAAAATCCCGATGAAATGGGACTTTCAATCGCGGAAGCAGTTGGCCGACTGAATCAGCACCCAAAATACAGACAGCTCTTTCAGCAAGTATTTCAACAACTTCCAACAGAGAAAAATTTGGCTGCGGCCTTATCCGCCTTTGAGCAAACGCTGGAAACAGTGGATAGCAAATTTGATGACTGGAGCAATGACATTGCCAAACTTTCACCCCAGGAAGAAGCTGGCAGAAAACTGTTTGTGGGTGATAAAGCAAAGTGTTTTGATTGTCATTCAATGGAAGATTTTACCGCCGATGGCTATAAAAACATTGGTCTTTACAATGGCAAAGAATTGAATGATGCAGGCCGTTTTAATTTTTCGAAAAAGGACAGCGACCTTGGAAAATTTAAAACACCCGGCTTAAGAAATGTGGCGGTAACGGCACCGTATATGCACAATGGTATGTTCACCACCTTGGAACAGGTGATTGACTACTATAATAATCCTTCAGATTTTGTAACCGACGCAATTAACATTGACCCGGCATTGCAAAAGCCATTGGGTTTAACAACTAAGGAAAAGAAAAATCTGGTTGCATTTTTAAAAACACTTACAGATAAAAAGTTTCGTAACTAATAATTCGATCAGAATAAAATGACG
>JBBQKO010000209.1:0-7324 GCA_038327005.1 Chitinophagales bacterium
GTATAGCGGATCAATCGGTGCATTTACTATTGGCAGCCCGCCGGATGGATGAATTGAAAACATTGCAGAAAGCCTGCAGAGAAAAAGGTGCCCGTTGTGATATATTTTTTATAGATATCGCCGCTCCCGAAAGCATTGCAGCCTTTGTAGATGAAGTTGGACAACAGGTGCAAAAAATTGATGTCCTCATTAACAATGCCGGCATCAGCCAGCGATCGCATGCAGAAGAAACGGCCATTGAAGTTGACCGCAGAATTATGGAGGTGAACTTTTTTGGACAGGTTGCGCTTACCAAAGCATTGTGGCCGCTGCTGGTTAAATCCAACCATGCCAATATTGTGCTCATCAGCAGTGTGGTAGGTACATTTGGCTTTCCGCAACGCAGTGCCTACGCTGCATCCAAACATGCGCTGGAAGGCTTTTTTGAATCCTGGATGCTGGAAAACAAACGGGATAATATTCATTTTACAACCGTTGCTCCCGGCCGCATTTATACCAATATTTCCTACTCGGCACTAAAAGCAGATGGAAGTGCTCACCAGCTTTTAGACGAGGGGCAGAAAAATGGCATCACACCAGAAGCCTGTGCAAAAAAGATCATCCATGGCATCATCCGCAACAAACGAAAAGTATATGTGGCCAGGCAGGAAATGCTGCTGATCTTTTTGCGAAAATATATTCCGTTTGCCTATTTTAAGCTTGTAAAAAAATTAAACCTCACCTAAAAAATATCCATATCCACTTATGGCATTGATCTCTGGAATACAACAAATTGGCATTGGCTGCGAAGATGCTTCCAAAACTTTTACCTGGTTAAGAAAAACCTTTGGCCTCAACGTAAAAATATTTGACGATGAAGCAAAAGCTGCGCTGATGACGCCTTACACCGGCGGCGAAGTGCATGCCCGCAGAGCCATCCTGGCCATGAACATGAATGGCGGTGGCGGTGTAGAAATATGGCAGTTTACCAGCAGAACACCCGATACCGGAAAAAAAATCATGTGGGGCGATTATGGTATCAATGCCATCAAATTTAAATCTACCAAAGTTGAAAACTCTTATGCAGTCATCAATCAAAACATCCCTTGCACACAACCACAAGCCTGTCCATCCGGTAACCTGTCTTTTCTATTAAAGGACGATGCCGGTAATCAATACCAGGTGGTAAATGACCGCTCGTGGTTTAAGAATGCAAGCTTTATGCAGGGCGGTGTTTGCGGTGCGTTAATTGGCGTAAGCAATATAGACACATCGCTTGCATTTTACCGGAATGGATTTGGTCTCCATAATATCGCTTACGATGTAACCGGCAAATTTAATGACCTCGGCGAAGACGCCACCAACCATACATTTCGCCGGGTGTTGCTCACATTTAAAAATCCATTTATTGCTCCCTTTAGTCGTTTGTTGGGCGATGTGCAGATTGAGTTGATACAGGCGCTAGACAGAGTTGCAAATAAAATATATGAAAACCGCTATTGGGGCGATATCGGTTTTATTCATTTGTGTTTTGATGTTTCGGATATGGCCGCACTAAAGGCCAACCTGAAAAAAAACAACTACGCCTTCACGGTAGATAGCGGTGATACTTTTGATATGGGCGAATCGGGCGGCCGCTTTGGTTACGTAGAAGATCCGGATGGCACATTGATTGAAATGGTAGAAACGCACAAAGTACCCATTCTGAAAAAGTTGGGCCTTTTCCTAAACCTGAAGAACCGGAAATCTGACAAACCGCTGCCTGACTGGATGGTGAATTTAATGGGATTGAATAAGGTGAAGGATTAAGATTTTTTTTTGGGGGGAACTGGTGAGCACCGTCAGAGGTGTTTCGTGGGGAGGTTAATAATTTTGTCTCCAGAGGCTATTTTAATGTAGCTTTTTTAAATCACCCTCAATTGTAAACAGAAAGAATGATTTATACCATATACAAAAAATCATCGTCCTTTGTTATTTCATACCGGCAACAATACTGTTTATTGAATGCTCCTATACTTCTGCATCGCCAAAGGATTTATCCTATCTTTATAACAATCAACTTCTATTATAATCTGTTTTATGAATTTAAAAATTGTATCATTTCAGGTCGCAGACAGTATTGATTTAAAGCAGTTCACATCTGTCTTTAAAGCGAATATACATTATGGAGATAGCGACGAATTGTTTTATCATATAGAAACCTATAAATATCTCTATGTATTTAAATATGGCATTGTTGCCTTTCTGGGTTATAATGAAACTGAGACAGCCCATTTTTTGCAATTGATAACTCCTTACTGCAAAAATTTTATTGAGCAGCGACTAAGTGATGAATTTGATATAGAAACCGATGTTTCCAATATCAATTACGGTTACAATAAAATTGAGATACCAAAACCCGGTGTTGAAATGATCCGGATAATTATGCTAAACGCATCGCAAAGTGTAGCGCTGGATCATTATAACCAGCAAACCAACTTGCTACTGGAAGAAACTAATTTTCATACACAAGTATTGGAAAAAAGAGGGAAGATTGATCTTGGTGGTGTTGAGCTTAAAAAATATATTGGTCGTACACTTAACCTTAAAAATAAAATCGCCGGAAACTTATACATTTTTGATTCCCCGGAAGAAACATGGGAAGATGAGCATCTAAATAAGCTGGATATAGGACTGAAAAAGACCTTTGATTTACAATCACGTTTTCGCACGATACAAGAAGGATTACAAATTGTAAAAGAAAACCTGGAACTGTTTAAGGACTTGCTGCAATACCGCAATAGTGTGGTGTTGGAGTGGGTTATTATCCTATTGATATTAGTGGAAGTGGTCAATTTACTGATAGAAAAAATCTTTAAGTAACAAACGTTGGTACACAGTTACGATATATAAAGGATGCAAAAGATCGACCCCGGAAAATTGACATTCCACGAAGACCCGCAAAGCGGTTTTTGTAGATTTTTTCCGTTAAAAAAAATGGCAACCGGCACCCGAAAAATCACCATTTATTTCACTCTGACAGGGCTTCGTGATTCAAATCTTATTTTTTCATCATAGTCATAGGGCGTTGCCATACGCTAAGTTATTACGCCTTTACAGGGCTTGAATGCAATGGTTTGTAGATCTGCCCGGGGGCTAGCGGGGCCGGGGGAGTTTTTGGAACCCTGTGCAGGGTGCCGCTGATTCGGTTGTTGGTCGGGAGACACAACAACGGCGTGCTGAATAGGATGGAGTTTTTGTACGGCTGTGTTGCATAAATATGTCTATTGACGAATGACACTGGCCCAAACAACCACCCAAAAAGAAACCACCCAAAAAGTAAACTCGTTGTAAAACTCGTTGCTGGCTAACGGGTGCTTCTTCTCTCCTTTTAATTTTTTTTAAATCTTTATTTATTTTAATAGATAAGTTGTACTTTGGTTTTCTAATTCGACTATTCCCATTCCTACCTGTGACTGAGAACGGCAACGCCGTTAAAAAATAAACCGGACAGCAGATCAGGAATATTGCCAAAAAGCTTGCTAGTACTACATATCCAATGATTATACCTTTCAGCTAAATTTACTGATTAATCATTTTGTTATGGATACAATTACATTAAAACCATTTGTACATCACCAGCAGGAATGCATTGGTATTTACTTTGGCAACCTTCCTGTATTAAACGAGGCTGCAAAAAAGCTGCCCGGCTGCAAGTGGACCAAGACTTTTAAATGCTGGCATCTGCCGCTAAGTAAGGATGGCTACCTGCTAATTGCAAGCGCATTTAAAGAAATTGCTGAAATAGACAACACGGTGCTGAGGGCCTACCTGGTTGAAAAGAAAAAAGTAGCACCGTCTGGAAAAGCAAGTTTACCAAAAATTGCAAATGAGCTTACTGTGAAGGCGCCTGTTTTAAAACAAGCGAAACAGGCACAACGGTCTGCGGGTCCGAAAAAAACAGTAGTAATACATGCCATCAATGCACATATACTACCCAAAATGAGGGAGTTGATTATTTTAAAAGGCTATAGCGATAAAACGGAAACAACTTACCTGAATGAAATGAGCCAGTTGTTGCAACTACTGGGTAATAATTCGGCGGACCTGTTAACAACGGATAGGATAAAGCGATACATGGTATATTGCTCTGAAAAATTTGGGCTGAAAGAAAACACGCTGCATAGCCGCATCAATTCCTTAAAGTTCTATTATGAACAGATACTCGGAAGAGAAAAGTTTTTTTGGGAAATACCCCGGCCAAAGCGCCCGTTTTTGCTACCAAAAGTAATCAGTGAAGAAAAAATACTGGAGGGTTTGCTGGGTGTAAAAAATTTAAAGCACCGCACCATTTTACTATTGGCCTATAGTGCGGGCCTGCGGGTGAGTGAAGCCGTGTCTATAAAAATAACCAATGTAAACAGCGACCGGATGCAAATATTTGTGGAAGATGCAAAAGGGAAAAAAGACCGGATGGTAACTTTAAGCAGCACCATACTGGTATTGCTAAGAGAGTATTATAAAATTTATAAACCAAAGGAATGGCTGTTTGAAGGCCAACACAAGGAAGAACATTATTGCACCCGCTCTGCACAAAAAATATTTAAAGATGCATATAAAAGAATGAATCTACCGGCTAAATGCAGTTTTCACAGCCTACGGCACAGCTTTGCCACTCACCTGCTGGAAAACGGTACCGACATTGTTTATATTCAAAAACTGCTGGGGCACAACGATATTAAAACAACTCTCCGCTACACGCATGTGACTAACCGGGACGCCAGCAAGGTTGAAAGCCCGCTAGATAAAATAATGCGAAAAAAGGGGCTGTAAAACTTTCGTATATTAAATATCATTATGCGTAAAAGTTTAAAAAACGAAAGTTTTGAAACTTACGCTTTTTCAATTGTTTTTTCTATATATCTTTAACAATCAAACTTATAGGTAGAATTTGTAAATTTGGGTAAAGCCAAAACATTCGCCTATTTATGAGTTGTGTGCAACCAATCGACTTCTTTCAAAAACTAAAACCTATATGACAAAAATTCCCAACTTAGACAACTTATTAAATTCAGAAGACACTAACAGAAGTGTTATCGAACTTGATGAATTTATCTCTGGACTTCCCATTGATGATGAAATGACAGAACCTCAAAAATTGTTTTATTATAATCAAGATTTAGAAAGAGAAATTAACAACGGTGGCTTTAGTCAATATTTTTTAAACACAAGCGGGGACAATGCACACGAAACAGTTTTATCTCTAAAAGCAATTGGTGCCGACAAGACTGCAGACATTTTACAAAAAGCGATTGACCAATTTCCAAATAAAACTGTTCCAAAAGACAGAGATAAACGAACAGAAATAGTTGAAGAAATAGAAGAAACTGCCGACGAAGTTTGGAACGACCTTGACCAGAAATTCTATAAATACGAAGACGACTTAAATACTTTAAATATTGAGTACGTTAGAAAGCACAAGGAGTTCTTTTGACATTAACTGTTAGACAAAAAACAAAACTAAATTCCGTTTGACGAAATTTGGCTGCACACAACAAAGGTATTGCTGCAAGCAGGGCAGGACGTTGTTATCTTCGGCTGCAGTTCGCTATCAGCTTCGGTTTGGGCAGGACGAGCAATGTTGGGCTTTTGTTTGTTATCTTGTACTTTTATATCTTTATTCAGCAGCGGTTGGGGTCGGACACAGCAATGAATTCCCTGCCTGCAGCAATACCCAATCGTTAGCGGTCATGCTAAACGAACACCCTGCTACCTTTAACGGGACATTTAAAGAATAAATCAAAATATTGCCTTTTAACTTTAAAACAACCTGACCTTATGAAATGGATTGATTCTACAGATTTAAGAAATTGGGCAAATAGAAGAGATTGCCAAGAGACAATTCCGCATTTTGTAAGAAAACTAATTCGAGCTACCTCTAACTCCATTCAAAGCATAAAATTCCCATCAGGAGAAAGCGTTTTGCTTGGAGGGTGGGATGGCATTCTTGAAGTTACTGAAGAAACAGAATATTTGCCAGCGGGGATTTCATTATGGGAGTTTGGTGCTAGCAAAGACCCCAAAGGAAAAGCAGATGATGACTATGCAAAAAGGTCTGCTAAACCATTAGGATTTAACCCTGCGGAATCCACTTTTATTTTTGTCACTCCAAGACTCTGGCAAAATGGAAATGATTGGGTAACTGAAAAAAAGAAAGATGGTATTTGGAAAGACATTAAAGTATATGATTCGGAAACATTAGAGGAATGGACAGAAGTTGCTCCAACCGTTGGTTCTTGGTTAGCAAAACACATAGGTAAATATCCTGAAGGAGGCATACAACCTACCGATGATTTTTGGGAAGAGTGGAGTTCAGGGGCAAAAATCAAACTTAATACTGATATTCTCTTAGGAGGAAGAAAAATCGAACAGGAAAAATTAATAGAACTTGCTAAGCAACCTTCGATTATTTCCGTTCAAGGAATTTCCAGAGAAGAATCCTTGGCATTTATAATTTCATGTTTTAAAAGCAAATCTGACAAAGAAGAAGATTTTTTTTCAAGAAGTATTATTGTTGACACGGCAGAAACTTTTAGAGAACTTTCCGTTCACGATAATCCACTTATGCTAATTCCCAGATTTGAGGATAACGGAGTATTAAATCGAGCTATCCATAAGGGGCATACAGTTATAGTTCCTTTAGGAGCTGATTCTTCCAATAATTGGAGTAACAAAATAATACTTCCACAAATAGAAAGGGAATCATTTATTTCAGCTCTCATAAAAACTGGAATGACAAGGGAGTTTGCCGAAAGATTCTCAAAAGAATCTGCAAGGAACATCACAATCTTAAGACGACAACTAGAATTTACAAGAACATTGCCATCATGGGCTTTACCCGAAAATGTTCAAGATATAATTCCTGCACTAATTGTAGGTAGATGGGATGAGAATTTTGAAAATGATAAAACGATTATTTCCAAAATAGCAGGAGATAGTTATGAAAACTATTCCAAGAAATTAACAAGATGGCTTAACATACAGGATTCGCCAATTATTAAAATTGGTAGTACATGGAGGTTAACTTCTCCATTTGATGCTTGGGCAAATGCTTCTAAGAATTTAACTGGGAATGATTTTGAATTGCTTTATAAATCATCAATTGAAATATTATCTGAAATAAATCCGGCCTTTCAGCTTTCCCCTGAAAAGAGACATATGTCAACATTTTATGGCAAGAATCGAGAATTTTCAGGATGGATAAGAGAAGGCGTAATACAATCTTTAATATTGACATCAATATTTGGTGACAAATTGCAATTTAATCTCCCTGTGAAAGCAGACCAGTGGGTTGACCGAGTTATTG
>JBBQKO010000210.1:0-7278 GCA_038327005.1 Chitinophagales bacterium
GATAGCTATCAGATCAACAAAAAACAATCAATCAACTCACTCCGCCACAAAACTCGCCAGCGGTGCCATCTTTGCTTTATTAAAGGAAAGCATATTACCGTTGATGGTATAGTTATCTATCTGATCCAATACTTTCAAAAAAGCTACCTCAGTTGTCATTGCATCACATGCCATTCGTGTACTGGCTATTTTTTTAATGAGGATCAAACTACCGTCTTTTAATTCATACGAGCCCATCATGGTATTGCATCCGGCAAAGCCCTGCATGCGATTGTCTTTTGCTTTCAGGATAATATGTATTTCCCTTTTACCTGGTTCCGCTTTTTCAACAGGTTGTCCGTTTAAAGCAAACAGTCTCCACTTGGTTTCCAACAGTGCCGCAGCCACATTCACACTAACCGATTCCACATTGGTTGTTTGCTTTGCCAAAATGTACTTATCAGCCAGAGTACCGGTAATTTTCTGGCCGGTCAAATCAAGTTGCCGCAGGTGATTTTCTCCCACAAAATATTGGTTGGGTCCATTGGAAACACCAGCCAGCTTGATGGTATTGCCCGCTACATCCCATCGAAATTTGCCTTGATCATTGGTTGAATTCGCCTCCTTTCCCAGATAGCTCGTCGTAATAATGTAGGTCAAATCTTTTTTAAGTGTTAACGCTGTTTCAATTCCTTCACAATCGGCGCAGGGCAGCACACCTTTGTAAATACCATCCCAATCTAAAGAGCTTACAGCGTTGTGGTGATCCTGTAGTGAAGTGGCTGTATCTGGTATCATGGACTCTTCAGAAACAGGTGTACTTTCATTAGAGGCTTCGTTGCAACTGGTAAAAAAAATGATTAGAAGTGAAATTGAAAAAAGAAGTAGTGGTTTCATATTGATTCGTTTTTAATGAGCTGCATTGGTTACTATTTATTTGGAAGAATGCAATGAGTTTTTTTTGACTACAATTTGTAAAAATAAATAAGATAAAATTGATGTTGAAAATATAGTTGAAAATATTTATCCTGTTTAAGGCAGTGTGGAATGGTAAACCTGTGTGATGCAAACCGGTCAAACCGGTCTGACCTGCGGTGCCGACCGGTTTGACCGGTTTACTTTAGACTTACAACTACTTCAAAAACTGAATACTTTTATCTACCACCGCCTGCATGGGTAAAGGCAAATCATCGCTGGTCCATGGATGCTTTCTTCCAAATACATGATCAGTTTCTACAGTAAATAATTCTGAAGTTGGTTGCCATTCTTTTAATTGAAAAGCAGTTTCAACAAGCACTGCACCGTCCTGTGTGCCATGGCAAATCAAGATGGGAATGTCCAGGTGTTGGATGGCATTTTTAATATCCAGCCGTTGCTGGTTTTGCTGATAATCCTGGTACAATTGGTAATACATTGGCATCTCCTGTTTGGTACGTCCATTGGTATAATATTGAACGCCTGTTTGTTTCCATTCCTCCATTCTGGCAGCAGACCAATTACCCCAGGGCGTTTTACATTCACCAATACCGGCCCAGGTGATTAGCTTTTTAACACGATTGTCTTCGGCCGATTGCAGGAGTGAAATACCGCCGCCCATGCTATGTCCGATCAAATAAACTTTGCTGGTATCCATCGCCGCATGAAAAGGATTTTCCGGTTCACAAACCCAGTCGATCACCTTCCTCAAATCTTCCAGTTCTTTGGTATAATTGTTTTGCCCAAAAGCTTCTAAATTGCCAAATTCTTCCGGCTGTTCGGGTGTGGTACCGTTGTGCGAAAAATTAAATTTTACCAACACAAAACCTGTGGTTGCAAACTGAGTGGCTACCAGATCGAAATTGCCCCAATCTTTAAACCCGTTAAAACCATGTACATAAATTACTACCGGCTTTGGTTGACCAGCTTCTTCAAAAAAAATATCCAGTCCAATTGAAAATTGATCGGCTCCGGCTATCCACCTGTTTTTTATACGTTGCATTGTGTTAACTATTGTAATTATTTGTAAATAAAAAAATCTTTAAAACAGCCGGATCAGGTAATTTTTTCAACTACTTTCCGTATATCCGCAGCTAGTTTATAAATGAACTCAATGTGCTCTTTCATGTCGTGATTGGTAGGCCTGCCTGCTAAAACCGAAGACGTATAATTGACGGTAATCACCGGCTCGTACGCATTGTCCATCCGATGCATACTATCTTCAAGCAGGGCGATGGAGCGATTCAATGGCTGCATGATTTCTTTCGTAACGATATTTTTCTCCTTGTGGATATTGATAGCAAACATACTGGCGATATTGGAAGACAGCACATTGTTCAACACCACAAATTCATTGATAGCTGCGGCGTTCTCCTGCTTACTCTTGGGCTCATTCAACATGCGGGTAAATGCTGCTGAAAGATTGGCAGCACTTACATACAATTCCTTTCTAACCAATTTGTATTCCAGCACAGTATATTCCTTTCCACTGAAAAAGTGTTTAAGTTTTTGAAGATAACCGATGTTAGCTTTTAATACGGCCATCATACCGGTATCCAGCAGTTTGGATTCCCAATGTGGAAATAAAAAATAGCTGGCAAAAAAAGCCAGTACAGAGGCGATGCCAGTATCCAGCACCCGTTCTTCCACGATGTTGATAAAGCCCAGTCCGAGGTAACTAAACAGGATCAAAATATAAGGCGTCATCATAATCACCGTAACGATATAATTGAGTCGCTGGAAAGTGTAAGTGCCAATCATAAAAAACACCATTAATGCCAGCAATGCTGCACGATCTTTTATGGTAGCGATAAAAATGATCCCCAACACTCCACCTGCAATGGTACCGGCAATCCGCTGAAAATTCCGTTCTTTGGTAACGCTGTAACCCGGCTTCAATATGAAGACAATGGTGAGCAATATCCAGTAACTGTGATGTCCGTACGAAATCATTTCAACAATGATAAACCCCAGTAAACAAGTAATCATCATCCGCAAGGAATGACGAAATACAGAGGAATCCATGCTAAGGTTATTGCGAAAAACAGCGTAACTGATTTCCTGGTGAGATACAAATTTTGAGTAATCCGTCTGCTTGCCGGAATGCTCTTTTATGTTAATATCCCGAACAAAATAACTGCCGATGGTATTGGCCTGTTCGCCGATCTTTCTGAGATTAACCAATATCTTTTTCAATACCAGATTACTGGCATTCTCCATCTTTGTAGCATCAATTTTTTCCTTTAGCTCATTGAGTGCAGGTAATAAATCAAACTGCTTTTTATATGGCAAATTTGATTGTATGGACAGTCCGGCCTTATCCAGTTCATCCGCAATATTTTTTATCAGGTCAGCAATTTCGGGCAGAATGCCGGTGGAAGCAAACCGCTCTCTTAGCATATTATAATCGTACCAGCTCGCAATGATCTGTTCATATAAATCAACCGCATCTGTAAAAGCGATCAGCAATACCTGCCCGGTAGGATTGGTATCTTTTACAATCTCTTTGCTTTTAAATAAAATCTGCCTCACTTCATCCTGCGCTTCATTTACCACTACCTGCTGTGCCAACAGCTTTTTATATTCCTCCTGCACATTTTTATCAATGTCGTATAAGTCTGCTTTTATCAGGAGCAATTTGGAGGTTTCATGAATACAGTTGCCCAGGGACCGTTGCGCCTGCCGGTAAGGTGTTACCAGATAAAGCGCCAAAGCCACCAACATATACCAAACGCCGCCAGCCAATATCAGCAACGAATCAATTAAAACGGCTTTTGCAGGTAGCACACTATCCATTCTCAATATCATGATGAGCAGCGCTGCAATACCGATGGCAGAAGCCCGGGTACCAAACACTGCAAACATGGTAAAGAAGAAGGACGAACCCAATATTAAAAGGCCCAGTAAAATGGTAGAATGGGTAGCAAAACCGGTAATTAAAGCCATGGTAAAAATGAACAGGTTGCAATACAGCATGCCATTGAACTTATGTTCCATCGGGCCGGGTGCATCGCTGATGCTCACACAGAGTGCGCCGGTTGAAATCAACAAACCAAGATCAAGACGCCCAAAGTATGAACCGATGATGGCTGGCAGTAAAATCTCTAAAGTAATGCGTGTACCATCCGCAAGGTGCTGACTGAAGAGAAAATATTTTATATGTTGCGTTGGTGCTTTCATTTTTTAACTACAGGCTTTCAAATAAAATACCATTCCTGCAAGATTAATGCATCCCTGGTTACTATTACCGAAAATATACAAATTATTGATTGGGTAATAACGAAATAAATTGGGTTGCTAAGCTTTATTTAGATGCTTTCAATTCAAAAGAGCATTTGCGAAGGTTGGCAGCCCCGTGGGATAATCTTATGAATTGATGGATGCAATCTGATGAGGTGAATGATTTACAATTCTTTCTTTCGATACAAGGGTTGCCAACCTTTTTAGAGGCTTTCAATTCAATAGAGCATTTGCGAAGGTTGGCAACCCTGTGGGATAATGTAATGACTTAATGGTTGTATTCTGATGGGTTGAATGATTTACAATGCTTTCTTTCGATACAAGGGTTGCCAACCTTTTTAGAGGCTTTCAATTCAGTAGAGCATTTGCGAAGGTTGGCAACCCCGTGGGATAATCTTATGAATTGATGGATGCAATCTGATGAGGTGAATGATTTACAATGCTTTCTTTCGATACAAGGGTTGCCAACCTTTTTAGAGTCTTTCAATTTAATAGAGTATTTGTGAAGGTTGGCAACCCTGTGGGATAATCTTATCCCTTAATGGATGTATTCTGATGGAGTGAAGGATTTACAATGCTCTCCTTCCATACAAGGGTTGCCAACCCTGTGGCATGAATTAACCAGCTTCTTTTCTGGTTTTACATCCCCTTTTTCCATGATTTTTTCTAATTGTATAAATATCCTGTTTTTAAGGGATGAATTTGTATCGGTGTCTACCTCATATTTACAAAATAATAAATACTAAACATGAGAAAATTATTATCAATTATTTTGCTTTTTTGCTGCTTCAATAGTAGCAATGCACAAAATGTAGGCATTGGCACCACCACTCCGGGATTCCCATTAAATTTTACAAGCACTATTGGGGATAAAATTTCATTATTTGGAAATACTGGTAACCATTATGGTTTTGGTATCCAGGGCGGGTTGCTACAGATACATTCAGATGCCGCCGCTGCAAACATTGCTTTTGGATATGGCAGCAGTTCAAACTTTTTTGAACGTATGCGTATATTAAATGCTGGCACAGATGGTATGAGTCTGAATGGAAGATTGCTGCTTAAAAATGGATCCCTCCCCCTGGATGTAAATCAAACACCCGGCGTTTGGTTGTTTAAAGCCGACAATAGCGGATTGCTTGGTTTTATGGGCACGCAAAATAATCAGAATATCGGGTTCTTCGGCGGCACGGCAAATGGTGGATGGGGCTTTACCTACAATGGCCTTAATAGCAGGGTAGGCATAGGTACCAGTAATCCTACTTCCAGCTTAAATGTAAATGGACAGATTACAGTTGACCAAAAGAATTTTGGTGGCTATGGTGGTTTGTTATTAAAAGGCAATGTTCCCGGTTCTAACTATCCCAATATAGCTTTTACCGTAAAGAATAATGCTGCCACTAGTGCAGACGTTGTTGCCGCAATGATACAGGGTGATTTAGTAAATAATGCGGCAGGAAATGAAACCATTGATTTAATTTTTTTAACCTCCAACAAAGGTTTGGGCGGGCTTTCAGAAAAACTGCGGATAAACAATAATGGCAACGTAGGTATTGGTACAGCTAACCCTAATGCCCCATTGGCTTTCCCGCCATCACTGGGTAAAAAAATCACCTTGTATCCGGGTGCAACAGGCGATGCCGGGTTTGGTATGGCTGGCAACCGGTTGCAGATATACGCAGATAACTCCGCTGCCGATGTAGCTATAGGCTATGATGTTGCAGGAACTTTTAATGAAAGGTTTGCAGTGAAACCGTCGGGTGCGCTAGCTATTAACGGAAACACCGGTGCACTTAATACAATACTCACCAGCGGTGGTGGAGGCTCTCCGCAATGGCAACCCGTCAGCAATTTTGTTAAGGCTGCAGCTATGGCCGAAGTTACCTATTTGATTACATCGAATTTGGCTGCAGACATTCCTGGTGCAAGTTTTCAAATTACCGTACCACTAGCTGGCAAGCTGGTAATTTGGGCTGCTACCACCAGTACGTTGATTTGCCCGAATCCGCTTGGGCCCTGCGACTTTGCCCTGTACATAAAAACATTTTTAAACAACAGTGATGTGGATACCTGGTATATTCACCCGCAAACACAACTCACCCAGCCATTCTATTCGGCTTCAATGGGGCCTTTAGTGCTAAATGTTAATGCTGGTACACATACTATTAGATTCCGGGAGAAATTGAATAGTATCACTCTGCCACCTTCCATCAAAATATCAGCGTATGCACAGTTTATTGCTGATTAAAAAGTAGTGGCCGCTCATTAAATTCGATAATACCCGTTATTGCTTAAATAAAAAAATATCCTGTTTTTCAGGTATAGGTAATTAGCTAAAATATAAACATCTTACAGGCAAATAATTATATGAAATATTCGCTGTTACTTTTCTTTTTTTCTATATAGCGGCAAATCTGCATGTCCAAATCTGCAGTTTTGATGTATTCACCTATACTACACTAAATTTTTTTACGAATAGTGAATTGCATTTAAGTATGTATTGGAGCCTTAAAAATAATGATACAAGTTTTTGTGTTATCAGCATTTAAAAAAGCGAGTCAGCTAAAAAAGATGTGATAAAAAATGTAAGCTGCAGTGGGTTGAATATGCAGTGACGCCATTGAATAGAGCCTAAAAATCTGTCAAAATTCTTACAGAATAAATGAGGGAAAGATAGGCTTCTACCAGGGTTGCGGGAATCTTTATCACAATAAAAAGAAGTGTATGGTGATGATACTTGTATTTAGAAAAAATAAAAATAGCTGCCTGTGCAGTAATTGTTTTTATCGACACCTTTTTTAGACCCCGGTAAAAAAAATTACAAACCTTCACTTAAAAAATATAAAATGAAAAAACAATTATTAGTCTCTTGCTGCTTGCTACTTTTAACAGGTATTACTATTGGCCAATCCAAACAAAAGCAAATAGCAAAGCCGGTAGTGTATCAACTACAAAAACTCTTAACCGGTATTGATTTACCTTATAAAATTATAAACGATAGCCTGGCAGCTATTCCTTACGAAGGAGACAATATTCCGTCTTACCAGGTGATTATTCAAAAAATAAGCGACCTGTATATTATTT
>JBBQKO010000211.1:0-7277 GCA_038327005.1 Chitinophagales bacterium
TAACTAACTGCTTATCCAATGTAATTGGTTTATTTTGCAAAGATAAATGAAAAGCGGAAGGCAATAGGCAGAAGGCAAAAGGCGGAAGGGAGAAGGCAGAAGGCCTTTTTATCTTACCAACAAATAAATATTGAATATGACTAATGAGATAATAACAACAACGGAAGAGGATTTACAGGAATCGGAAGAACTGTATGAGCGACTGGTAATTGAAATCCCAAAAGGACAGGAACCGCTGCGCATTGATAAATTTTTAATGAGCCGTATTGAAGGCGCCACCCGGAATAAAATACAACAGGGCATCGACAATGAAATGGTGATGGTAAATGAGAAGCCGGTTAAAACAAATTATAAGGTAAGACCTTATGATAAAATTGTTGTGTTTAGTAACCGACATCCTGAATCGAATGACATTGTTCCCGAAAACATACCACTGAATATTGCTTTTGAGGATGAAGATGTATTGCTGATTAATAAACCTGCCGGATTGGTGGTTCATCCTGGAAGCGGCAATCATAGCGGCACTTTAATCAATGGTGTGGCTTACTATTTAAAACAGCAAAATCCGGATATTGAAGAAAGCGGATTGGCCCGTTTTGGGATGGTACACCGGATTGATAAAAATACCACCGGTTTGCTTGTACTTGCAAAAACGCCCAAAGCAATGACCGATCTTGCCAAACAATTTTTTAACCATACTGTACACCGCAGGTACATCGCCCTGGTGTGGGGCGATTTTGAAGAAAACGAAGGCACAATCACCGGGCATGTAGGCAGGCACCAGCGCTTTAGAAAATTATTTACCACCTACCCTGATGGAGAACATGGTAAAGATGCGATCACTCACTACAAAGTGCTGGAAAGATTTAATTATGTGACCCTGGTAGAGTGCAGGCTTGAAACCGGCCGTACGCACCAGATACGGGTACACATGCAATACATCGGCCACCCATTGTTTAACGATGATTTTTATGGCGGTGATAAAATTGTAAAGGGTACCGTATTCAGTAAATACAAACAGTTTGTAGATAATTGTTTTTCAATTTGCAAACGCCAGGCATTACATGCGAAAGAGTTGGGCTTTATTCACCCTTCTACCAAACAACCGATACTTTTTGAAAGTGATATACCGGACGATATGTTGGCGGTAATTGACAAATGGAGAAAGTACAGTGCTGATAAAAATGATGTGGGATAATTGTTTGTTCTGAACAATTGATTGCTAAATCGGTTAATATAATTGTGCTGTGCTTAGAATATAATAGCGCATCCATTTGTGAATGGTAAATTGTCAATGGTGAAATATTTATCATTTACCCTGGCACTTTACTAAATATTTGTATCTGTACATTGTTTTTTATTTTATTGAATTTAGATTCAGGCAAGGCAAAATTTAATGAGCACAGGTTAACCAAACAAAAATTAATCATAAAAATACCCATCTTAAAGTATGCTTAAAAACTCATTATCCCGTTTCAGATTGGTAGCCTTTTTAGAAGGTTGTTCCTTTTTACTATTCGCCATCACGATGCCTTTAAAGTATATGATGGGAATGCCTAAACCAAATTATGTGATCGGTATGGCGCATGGTATTTTATTTATGCTGTACATCGTTTTGCTGTTGCAGGTTTCAACAGAATACAAATGGCCGATTAAAAAAATATTGCTGGCATTTATAGCATCACTCATTCCCTTTGGAACGTTTATCGCCAACAAAAAACTATACCCGGAAGAAATTGAATCAGATAAGTTATCGATGTAGATTCCATCCATAAAAGATCAAACATAAAAAACAATACAATTAAAAGAGCCTGAAATTAAAAATTTCAGGCTCTTTTAATTGTATTGAAAAATCATGATTCTACCAATACTTTAAGTGGGTTTCTACTGTCAGTAACTGCATCATAGTGCTTGTCATAATCATCCTGTAGTGTGTGCATTACTCTATCCCAAGATGTAAAATACAATCCGTAATTCCCTTTAAAATACTGGTGATACATATTATGATTAACAGAAGTATTGAACCACTCGCCGAGCCAATATTTATTGAATCCTTTTGGATAGAATTCATACCCGAGGTGACCGTAAACATGTAGGCTGTCATAAAAATAAGAAACACAAAAATGTGCAAGAAATGAATGGGGATGGTAAATGCAAAAACATAAATAATACCTGCTTCAACTACGGCCTCCGAAGGATTAAAAGAAAAGGCAGCCCAGGGCGATGGATTGGTGCTTTTGTGGTGTACCAAATGAAAAAAATTAAATGAGCGGGGATGGTGCATCATGCGGTGGGTAAAATAAAAATACGTGTCATGCATGATTAACATGACAGGGAAAATCAGAATCCAATACCACAAGGGGTACAGATCCAATTTGGTATAGAGGGTGGTGTGCGGCTTTATTAGCGGGTGGTTTAATACAAGTGGAACCAATGCAAATATGCAAAAGGTAATCAAAGAATAAATAATCTCCCGCTGGTAGTTTTTAACGGAAGGCCAGCGCTTTTGTATTTAATTTAGCCTGATTTTGTTTTTAAAAAAAGTATAAAAAACCAAAAAAGCAATTCCACTAAATATCAGGTATCGGACAATACCCAGGATAAAAACATATATCACCTGAGCCCATGGATTGACTGGTAAAAGCATGCTAATTGGTTTTAAAAATATAAAGACAAAAGAATTTCAAATAAGTTTACAAACCGGTTTTATAAAGCTATTTCGAAATGCTTAGCCAGATAGATGAAATTATTTCGTCAACAAATCATCTAAAAAGAAAAGTAGATCTCTGTGGCACCATATCCATAAGAAGCATTGTATTGGTTTACAAAGGATTTCACCTCTTTTTTTAAGCGAAGTATTTCATGTATTTCATCTCTTAGTTTACCTGCACCTACGCCGTGAATCACTGTGAGTGAAGGCTGCCGATGGGCAACGGCCAAATCATAAAATCGCTCGAATTCCTTTAACTGCAGGGTTAGTATTTCGAAATTGCTCATATGCTTCCAGCTATCAATTAACTTCTCTATGTGCAGATCAACCACTGTTCTGGAAGGTGCCAGGTTTTCTCTCACTTTAGCCAAATCATAAATCCTGAATCCTGCATTGCTTAAACCGCTAAGGTCTACTTTTTCTTCATCCACCCTGTCCGGGTAATAGTCAAATAACAGGTAAGAAAAAGTAGGTTCATTTTTTACCTGTATCTCTTCAATTTTTTTAAATAGTTGCTTTGCTTTTAATTTCAGTGTAGTCTCAAAATGAGTGGCCTTCTTCTTATCCTCATTTACAAGGGAAAACTCCACATCAAACCGTGGGTTATCGCTCATGTCTTCAAAGTTTACGTTGTGCAAATAAAAATCACCCAGCGGACCAATGGTATTTTTTAATTCAAATGTACTTTCACCGCTGAAATATAAATTGTAGTTGAAGTTGTAGGCCGTTTCAGTTTGGTTGATAAGGTACACTTTTAGTTTTTCTACTACATCGTCATCAAAAACATCTTTATCAAAAATGGGCATAAATGCCAGAAATACGCCATTGTCAACTTTTACCTTCGGCGCATTTTTTTCCTGCTTCACATTGTCGATAAAAATTTTCTTCTTATCAACCAGCCGCTTTTCTGAAAACATTTTAAAATAGGGAAAATCAATCTGGTCCATGTATGCCGGAAAGCGAACGCCTTTCACTTCTATCATCACCATTTTTTCATTCATAAGCTCTACCACCTTTCCCTCTTCATTGGTAAGCAACACAATTATTTTATCCCCTTCCTGGTATTTCATACTCTACTCTTTTTCTATTCGTATTTAATGCCGCAAAGTTATAATAGTTTAAGGGGTAAAATGCGGTATTTGTTTGATTGGAATATATCGGGATGTAGGAACAGGCAGCGGCCTTTTCCTACAAAGGCCTGTTCCTGCACCGACAAAAATTATTGAAAAAAATTACGAAGCCAGTTTACTTTTTTTATATCCATACAAAAAATAAATCACCAATCCGATGGCTAGCCAGCCAAGAAACCAGGCCCAGTTACTTTTTGTCATCCCGGTCAACAGGTACATACAGGTGATGAGCCCCATAAGCGGAATCAGTGAATATTTTTTCATAAATGCAATAATGGAAAGTACCAACGCAGATGCCCAAAAAACGATCAGCGAAATATTGGGCGTTGCTACATCCATAAAACTGATTTTACCACTGGCATAATCCGCATTGCTGCTAAAATCAAAATTGAACATATCTGTAAAATAACTGGCAGACAATGCTCTTGCTAAAAATAATGCACCAACTACAATTAATGGGAAAATAAATTGCCCGTTGATATAGGGCAGGTGAAATTTGCCCGCTTGTTTTTCTTTTCGGGGTATCAGCAATACGCCGCCACAAACCAATACAAAGGCGAACAGCGTGGCAATACTGGTGAAGTCGAGCACAAAAGTTTTGTCAGTAAATAAAATGGGAATACCAACAACCAGGCCAGTGATGATGGTGGCAAAAGAAGGTGTTCTAAATTTTTTATGAATTCGCTGAAACACTGGAGGCAGCAAACCATCCCGGCTCATGCTCATCCAAATACGGGGCTGACCCATTTGAAAAACCAATAGTACGCTTGTCATAGCAACCACTGCAGCAATGGCTACAAAAAACTGCATCCAGCCTACATTCAGGTTTTGCTTCTCAAAAATAAATGCCAACGGATCGCCCACGCCTTCAAATTTGCGATAGTTAACCGCACCCGTAAGTACCAGTGTGAGCAAAATATAAACGATGGTACAAATAACCAGTGAAAGAATCATTCCTCTTGGCAGATCACGCTGTGGATTTTTGCTTTCTTCAGCGAGAACGCTTACCGCATCAAAACCAATATAGGCAAAGAACACACCGCTTACGGCAGCCATTACACCGCTAAATCCGTTTGGCATAAATGATCTTACATTGTTATCGTTGGCGGGTGTCCAGTTAAAAGTTAGTCCGTTGGAAAACACCAGGTAACCTCCTACTAGAATCACTAAACCAACTACAATCATTTTAAGGATTACCATCACATTACTGAAGTTGCGGCTTTCTTTAATGCCACGGTAAACCAGCATGGTGATGAGTATGTTGATGGCAAAAGCAGGCAAATCAAAAATGATGCGCAGGCTGCCAATCAAAGGCGCATTGTTCCAGGCATCCAACACATCGGGATTGGTGCTGCCATCGTCAAGCGCATCCTTTACTTCCATATAACTGGTGCAGAGATACTGTGGAATATGTACATTTAATTTTTCAAGGAAAGAGGTGAAATAATCGCTCCAACTATACGCTACGTAGATGTTACCAATAGAATATTCCATGATTAAAGCCCAGCCGATTACCCAGGCGAACAACTCTCCAAAGGAGGCATAGGCATACGTATAAGCACTACCGGCCACCGGTATACGACTTGCAAACTCTGAATAACAAAATGCGGTAAAGGCACAGGCGATGGCCGTGATGATAAATAAAATGACTACTCCAGGTCCGCCATGAAAAACGGCCCCACCCAAACTACTAAAACTACCAGCACCCAGTATAGCAGCGATACCAAAAAATGTAAGGTCTTTTAAAGAAAGTACCCGCTTTAATCCGCCCCCGCCGTGGGTATCATCACTCCCTTCTGCTAAAATATTTTCAATCTTCTTGGTTCTGAATAAAGAGTTGGACATGTAGGCGTTGGTTGTTTAAGAAAGGAAATTAAGGAAAAATATTTAGGGATCAACAAAACGCTTTAAAAGAAGTGTATTTTAAGAGTAGATTATAGATGGTTTAAAGTAGAAAACAGAAGAATACCATCGACAAAAAAACACAAACATTAGATTTCGGTTCAGTTAATTGTACATCAATCACAGGAATCTGGTGAAATTGCTAGCTTTCTCTTTGTATTAAATAAGCGGCCAACTCTGTAAGCGGTTGTTTACGTGCAGATCGAACAGCAGTATCTTCCAGGTGTTGCAGAGCCGTTTGCAGATATTTTTCTTTTAACTCCTTCGCCCATTCATCTACTTTACAATCTCTGAAAATTGCCAACACCTTTTTTATTTTTTCATCTTTGTTAATACTGGCAGTATCACTCATCAAATCAGCCAGTTCCTTTTTTTGCAAATCCGTAGCAACTTCCATTGCATGAATCATTAAAAAGGTTTTTTTATTGGCCAGGATATCTCCGCCCACTTGTTTGCCAAATTTTTCCGGGTCACCAAATGCATCCAGGTAATCATCCTGTACCTGGAAGGCGATACCAAGATTTTTTCCAAACCCGTATAAATGCTGTTGATTGCCCAGTCCAGATCCGCCCAGTATGGCGCCTAGTTGCAGGCTTGCGGCTAATAAAACCGATGTCTTTAAGGTAATCATGTTTACGTATTCATCCAGGCTCACCGAAGTCCGTTTTTCAAAATCCATATCCAGTTGCTGTCCTTCGCACACTGCCTTTGCCGTTTCATTGAACACATGAATGATCTTTTGAACATAATCTCCTTTTATTTTATTGAGGTATTCGTAAGCCTGCACCAGCATCACATCTCCGGCAAGCAATGCAGTAGATTCTCCGTATTTGGTGTGTACTGTTTCCATGCCACGCCGAAGTGGCGCTTTGTCCATGATGTCGTCATGTATCAAACTAAAATTATGAAACAATTCAATGGCCGTTGCCACTTCAAATGCATCTGGATTGATTTCATCAAATAATTCGTTCCCCATCAACACACACACCGGCCTTACTCTTTTGCCGCCCAATTGTAAAATGTATTGGGCTGGATCATACAACGTAGCGGTATGTGTTGGAAAATGCCGGATGTTGAATTTTTCTTCAAAAATTTTTGACAGTTCTATAAAAGAGGTCATAATGTAAACTGCTCTAATTCAAAATTGCTGAGCCCTTGTGCAGGCTCAGCAATTTTGCGTTTAATAATTATTTTTTCTTTTTTGTAATCGCTTTTCCTTTGCCAATATTTAATTCTGGTTTACCTTCTTCCTGCACCCAGTGATAATCAAGCTGGCGTTTTTCAAGGTTGGCAGCTACCACTTTAATTCTTACGGAATCGCCCATCCTGAATTTTTTGCCGGTGCGTACACCTACCAGCGCATAGTCTGCATCGTCCAATTTAAATTCATCAAACTCACTCAAATCTCTCATGGTTACCATGCCTTCGCATTTGTGTAAAACTGTTTCTACAAAAAAGCCGAAACCTGCCACACCACTGATGATACCATCAAATTCATCACCCAGATAATCCTGCATAAACTCAACCTGTTTGTA
>JBBQKO010000212.1:0-7250 GCA_038327005.1 Chitinophagales bacterium
AAGCGGTGGGAGCGTAAAGGGTTGATAACAGCCCATTGTGTGATAAACGGCAGACCACGCTACCGTTTGATTGATTTTAAAAATCAAACTCCCACCTCTAAAACTGTAGTAACCAATGGATAATCAAATCATTCTTTCCGGTATAACAGCCGCCGAACTGGTTGAATTGTTCAAGCCAATGATAGCGGAACAAATCAAACAATTGCAGGACGATAAGCCGGAGCGGTTGTTAAGCCCTGCGGAAACTTGTAAAATGTTTAACCCTGCAATATCAAAAGTTACATTGGCAGCCTGGACTAAGAAAGGGTTATTGAATGAAAGCCGAATCGGTGGTAGGGTGTACTACAAAGAATCGGAAGTAATTGCCGGGTTAACCACTTTGAAGAAATATAAAAATTAAAAAGCCCTAGCATATGGATGGACATAATACCGGGGCTAATAAAATTACAGGCCCCAAAGATAAAGATTTGCAGGAAATCACACCTGTATTTGAATTTGAGAAATTCAGCATTGAAGATTTTCAAAATGATGTTGAGCTGCTAATAAAGCGAGGCAACCAAGCAGCCGAAGCAATGGAAAATGAATTTCCGGTTGATGTATTTCCTCTGTTATTTCAGGATTTAATTAAAGAATGCAATAAGTCTTTAAACTTTCCTACTGATTACACCGGAACAGCGATAATTTCAGCAGTATCAACGGCTATTGGTAAAAGTGCAAAAGTGAAAGTAAAAGCCGGGTGGTATGAGTTTGCAGCCTTTTACATTGCGATTATAGGCAATGCAGGGGCAAACAAAAGCCACCCTTTGGAATTAGCTTATAAACCCTTTGAAGATATTGATAAGGCAGAGATAAAAGCCTTTGAAGTGGAATATAAGGTGTATGAAGACTTTCAAGCATTAAATAAAAGAGATAAAGCCAGCCAGCCACCACCTAAAAAGCCATTACTTATAAAATCAATACTCCATAATTTCACGCCCGAAATACTTTGCCAAAGGTTAACAGATAACGAAAGGGGATGTACAGTTGTTAGCGAAGAATTAGCGACATTTTTGGAAGGAATGAACAACTACAGCAAGGGCGACCAGTCAAGCGTTTAGTTATCCTTTTGGAGCAATAAAGCTACTTCTATTGATAGGGTATCAAAGCCAGTTCCTTTATGGTTGCCCCAGCCGTATTTAAATATAATTGGAAGCTTACAACCCCGAGTACTATCAAAGCTTTTCCCGACCGGTAAAACAGATAATGGATTTTTACAAAGGTTCCTTTTTGCATTCCCTGCCTGTTCAGAAAAGCAACCCATTAATGACTACGAGATAAACGAAGACCATATTATTAAATACAGCAAATGGATTGAAAGCTATAGGCTAAACACACCGATACAAATTGATCCTGAAACAGAGAAGCCATCCCCAAAGATTTACTATTGGAGCCATGAAGCGAAAGCCTATTTCTATAAATGGCAAACGGAAAATACAGCCCTGGTAAATGATAATGCTGAAAGCTTGAAGGGCGAAATATTAAGCAAATTTGATATTCACTTTATACGGCTATGTTTGATTTTACAGATAATGGATGATTACAGTACAAGCAAAATTTCTTTGAAGGCTGTTCAGGGAGCAGAAAGACTTTGCAGGTACTTTTTAAATAATGCAATAAAAGTTTTGGACATACTTCAAACCGGCAATACTTCCAACGGTTTGCCGCAAAATAAACTTTCCTTTTATGCTGCATTGCCGCAGGGTTTTACTACAGCCGAAGCCAATATAATTGGTAAGGATTTGGGATTTAATGTAAAGGCCGTACAGCGTTTCTTAAATGAAGCAAATTTATTCAACTGGATTGGGCAAGGGCAATATTCAAAAATATCAAAATAGTAATTGTCCTAAGTCTTTATTGTCCTTTATGTCTTTTTGGAAGCCGTAAACAGGTAGAAAAGGACAGAAAGGACAGAAAGGACAAAGGACATTGCACAAAGTGAATATTATTTATGAAAAATTATAGATACATATTGGAGCCATACAATGGAATTAACACCCGGCACACCTGCCCCGGTTGCAACCACCGAAAAGTATTTGCCCTTTATATTGATACAACAACCGGCGAACATCTCCCGGACGAATACGGTATTTGCAACCGTTTAAGTAAATGCAGTTACCATTTGGATCCTTACAAAGATGGGTATAGTACAATGATATTTGAAAAGGAAAAGAGCGATTTTAAAGGAGAGTGGACACCAGCAAAGCATGAGCCGAAACCACAGCCACCGGCAAAGCCCGTTTCATTTATATCAGTTGATTTATTGAAAGCAAGTCTAAGACAAACAGCGTATGAAGTGAACCGCTTTGTAAAATATCTTACTGAATTGCTCGGGGCCGACATTGCCAGCCAGCTAGTTGGCAAATATTTTATAGCCACTTCAAAGTATTGGCCTGGGGCTTCAATATTTTGGCAGATTGATATTTACGGTAAGGTAAGAACGGGCAAGATAATGCTATACAGCCCCACCACCGGCAAAAGAGTAAAGGAGCCATTCAACCATATTGCATGGGTACACAAAGCTATTGAACAGCCTGAATTTGAATTGCAGCAATGTTTCTTTGGTGAACACTTACTACAGGATAAAACAAAGCCCGTTGCCATTGTTGAAAGTGAAAAGACTGCTATTATTGCCAGCGTTTATCTGCCCCAGTTTATTTGGTTGGCAGTTGGTAGCCTGCAAAACTTGACCGCCGATAAATGCAAAGTGTTGGCCGGTCGAAGCGTTACACTTTACCCCGACCTAAATGGGTTTGAACTTTGGAGTAAAAAAGCAAATGAACTTTCACACATTGCCCGTTTTACTGTTTCCGATTTGCTGGAACGCAAAGCCACCGAAGCGGAAAGGCGACAAGGTTTAGATATTGCCGATTACCTTATAAAGTTTGATTACAAAGATTTTATTGAACCGGAGATAAAACCCAGCCATGAGCCTATAATAACCCCGGGTATCATTTTGCCGGAAGGTCAGGACATGACGGCTTATTATTGTTTAATGTTCGCAAAGCATTATGCTATGAGGCCAAAGGTTTGCCGGGAGAAATATTTGGGAGCATGGTATCAGGATATGGCGGCAACATTGAGCAGGTACGGAATTACAAAACAATCATTTAGTTTAAATTAACATCATGAATACTTTTAACAGCCTTTTAGAATCAGAACAACAAGCAGATCGAAGCTATAAACATGCGTGTTGCATAATAGATGCGATTGCTTTTAATTTGAAAATTGCAAAACAGCAATTAGCAGACAGCAAAAACAAAAGCTTGCAACAACGTTATTCAGCATTGCAACGGGTTAGGACATTTGAGTACCAAATGAAGTTACAACTAAAGTTTATTGCAAGTTTGCAACACGATAGCACAGGGTGACTACGCAGACCAGCAAGGCCGGCCAAAATATTTTTTGGGTCCTTCCTCATTGGAATTGGTGCGGGGGCGTGTCCTCCCAAAAGTTCGCTAGGTACATATAAAAAATAAGTTGCCACTTTACACTAAATAATTTTTATGAAAAAAAGCAATACCGTATCACTTCGGGCTTATAGTAGAGGCTTAGATATAAGTCACACGGCAGTAAGTCATGCCATCAAAAACGGCAAGATCAACAAGGGCGTTCAGTACGTTACAAAAATCCGAAAAGGCGTTGAGGTGCAAGTTCCGGTTATTAATAAAATCATTGCCGATATCGAGTTTGGAAATCTGCATAAAACCGATAAGCTAAAGCCAGGGCAAACAAAGGCCGGAAAACTATTAAAAATAAGTGGCGATGCCATTGCCAAAAAATTGGATGGTAAAAAAAATAAAGGGTTGCCATTAATCACCAGCGATGAGGATGCAGATGAAGAGCACCTATTGAGTAAAATGCACATCGATAAGCAAATGAGCTATGGAGAAGCATCAAGGCGCAGGGAGTTGATCGGGTTAGCCATGGACAAAAAGAAATTGCAGGAGCTTGAAGGGTCGTTGGTAAGGAAAGATGTTATTGAAAAAGCGTTATTCATGATTGGTAGCGAATTAAAAAAAGCATTGTTTAACGTCCCTGCACGCATCACGGCCGATGTAAGAGCAGCAGCCAATGATGTATATGCCCAATCAATAATCACTGTAGAACTCACCCAAATCCTAAACGAGTTTTCAAAAAAGACTGAAATAGAAATAAAACCGGCCAAAAGCTAAGCCCTGCAATGGCCGGGCAAAAAAAAATAAGTGTTTTTTTTTGCCGAAAGACTATAGCCGACAATGTAATTTTTTACAATTTTTGTTACATGGCTGTTACACGATAGGGTAATGTTGTAATGAAACCCTTTACTGTATTGAGTTACATGGTTTGGTTTGATGCCAGTCCCGGGCACCAAATTGGACAAATCGAAATTTGATTCGGTTTGTCCATTTTTATTTTGAGTAAAACCCTCTCCCAGCTTGTTTATTAGCTCAACGGCTTCGTTGAGCCAAGGCGGTTCGATAATTGAAACCGTTAAAAGTGAGTTTTTCTGGATGTATTAAACCAATGATTGCACGTTTGTCTTTGTTATAGGCTTTTTTCTTAAAACTAAACATTACCATTGGTTCCATTTTAGCGATAATGCCATTAGCTTTGGGTGTAGGTTTAGAAACTCAAATACAGCAATCATTGAACGTTGCAGTAATACGTGGTTTTGTAGTGGTTTATCCTTTATTGCAGTTTGGGTTTCTCAGTTCAATCAGACGTCTTTGTTAGAGGGAATCAAAATAAAATTATTATGGCACAATGGCTAATCTATGCGTTACTCTCAGCATTGTTTGCAGCACTAACTGCCATCTTTGCAAAAGCAGGGTTAAAAAATGTAGAGTCAGATTTGGCCACAGCGGTTAGAACTGCCATCATTTTGTTCATTACATGGGGTATTGTTTTCTATCGTGGCAAGGCCGGCGAATTACCTGGGCTTTCAAAAAGCAACTGGTTATTTCTTACCTTGTCTGCCATCGCTACCGGACTATCCTGGTTGTTTTATTACCGGGCATTGCAATTAGGAAAAGTGTCAGAAGTTGCTGCCATTGATAAAGGTAGTATTGTGCTCACTATATTGCTATCCGTTATTTTTCTGGGTGAACCGCTTACAGCAAGGGTGATGATTGCAGGCGGTTTAGTTTTTGCTGGTATGCTGGTATTGGTGTGGAAGTGAAAATGAAAACAGTACTAATTACTTTCAAAAAATATCCGATTGCCCCTTTCTATCGAAATTTTGAATATTGCTATCTAATTCCATAGGTATAATTTTGATTATAGATAAATTTTTAATTTTGTTTGACGGTATATTTTAGCATGGATGTGCTCATATTCATCAAATAACAGTACCAGTGAATCGCAATCGGATGTCAAGGTTTTTGCGGTAATTTCCGGATTATCATGTTATAGAATCATCATAGGCATTTCATTTAGATATTTCAGTAAACCGGGATTTGTTTCTCTGGTTTTGTTTTTAATATCCGAAATCATTTCATTCATTACTAATTTTAATTTCCCTTTTAAAAAAAAATTGTCTCTTGTTTATTTGTTATCTTTCTCTAAACGGATTATTAGTTTTTCCTTGATTCATTTGATTGCAGTAGTAGATTCATTTAGCAGCACTTTCATCTTTTTGATTTTTTATTATTCAATTTGTTTTTTTAATTGCTATTATTTTTTGTTTTGTTGCGAAAGAATGAGTGCTAATGATGTGTCTTTAGTAATATAAGCCCAGGCCCAATTGATGAAAATGATGATTTTGTTTTTTGCTCTTAGGATGAGCATCAAGTGAACAAATATCCACACTAACCAGGCTAAATGACCTTTGAAATGAATAAATGGTAAGTCGACAACGGCTTTGTTTCTACCGATTGTTGCCATTGAACCAAGGTCTTTGTACTCAAAGTTTTTGGTGGGTTTGTTTTGCTCTATGGATTTTAGATTATTTGCTAATAATTTTGCCTGGTTAATGGCAACATTGGCAACCTGTGGATGGGCTTTTGGAAAGCCTGGTGTTTCCATGTAGGCAATATCACCAAGGGCGAAAATATTTTCGCTTTCAAAAACTTTATTGATGCGGTTTACTTTTAATCTGTTGCTTGGCGTAATTATTTCCGGAGCAAAACCTTCAATGCTATTTCCTGTAACACCTGCCGCCCAAATAACAGTTTTTGTTCTGATCGTTTCACCTGTGCTAAGTGTAAGAATATTTCCGTCGTAATTTTTTACAAATGTTTCGGTATAAATTTTCACCCCCATTTTTTCTAAATAACTTTTTGAAGCAAGTTGTGCCGTGTTGCTCATGCTGTTCAACGTATTTTTTGTTCCTTCAATCAGCAAAATATTTAATCTTGAAAAATCAATACCACGGTAATCTTTTGGCAATACATCTTTTTTAATTTCTGCAAATGCTCCTGCCATTTCAACTCCTGTTGGTCCTGCACCTACAATTACAAAGTTGAACAAGCTTTCTTTTTCATCTTCTCCGGCTGAAATGATCTTTTCAAATGTTTGTAAGATATGATTGCGAATGGTGATGGCGTCATAAGTAGATTTTAAGGTGAGTGAATTTTCTTTTATCGTTTCATTACCGAAAAAATTGGTTGTGCAACCGATTGCAATTACTAAATAGTCGTAATCAAAATCTCCAATACTGGTAGTAATTGTATTTTTAGTTTTATCAATATTCAAGACAGTTGCCAAACGGATTTGAACATTTTTTTTCTTTTTAAAAATATTACGAAGCGGAAACGATATGCTAGAGGGTTCAAGCTGCGATGTAGCAACCTGGTAAAACAACGGTTGAAACTGGTGATGATTTATTTTATCAATTAGTACAACATCAAAATATTTTTCATCCAACGCTTTTGTAAACTGAATACCTGCAAAGCCACCGCCTACAACGATTATTTTTTTCCTGCTTATGATAGCCATTTTTTTTACTTTTTTAATTTTTATTACATTTTTATCTGTTTAAATACCAAATACAAATATTGAGCACTGTCGCAAATGTTACCCAAAGCAAATAAGGGATTTGTAGGTAAGCGGCAATTGGTTTTATCTTTTTGAAAAGTGTAATCATGTAAATAATTAAAAACCACAGCAACAAAATATCAACTAATGAAAGTAAAATTGTGTGAAAGGAAAAGAATAAAATACTCCACCAAAAATTAAAAAATAACTGGACGCCAAAAACTGTCAAAGCTTTTTGTCGCAGTTTAGTTTTGGGT
>JBBQKO010000213.1:0-7210 GCA_038327005.1 Chitinophagales bacterium
ACCGACGCAATTAACATTGACCCGGCATTGCAAAAGCCATTGGGTTTAACAACTAAGGAAAAGAAAAATCTGGTTGCATTTTTAAAAACACTTACAGATAAAAAGTTTCGTAACTAATAATTCGATCAGAATAAAATGACGATTCGGTTTGTGCATGGCGAATGGTGAAATATTGACCGTTCACTGCCTGGTAGATTAGGGCACAATTCCTATTTAACTGAACGCCAGTGACCTACTTATAAAACAGACAGGCAATAAAAAAAGACTTTATTTACGGGCTATATGCCACAAAAAACAAATTCATATTAGCACAATTGTTTGACTATTATAAGTTGAACAACAGTACCTTTAACAAAAAAATAGGCATCATATTCGCTATATCAGTTTTGAATTAATTTTATTTGCCATTAAAACCTAAAAACATGGAAGCACCAAAATCCCTAATATTATTGTGTGAAGATGATACCAATCTTGGGATGGTATTGAAAAACTATCTGGAATTGAATGATTACGAAGTGATCCTTGAAAGAGATGGCCGTTTAGGGCTGGCTGCTTTTCAGCGTGAAAAATTTGACATCTGTCTGCTGGATGTAATGATGCCCAATATGGACGGCTTTGCATTGGCAGAAGAAATCCGTGATATCAATCCAGATGTTCCGTTATTTTTCTTGTCGGCAAAAACAATGAAGGATGATATCATACAAGGTTACAAACTGGGAGCAGATGATTACATCACCAAACCTTTTGATAGTGAAGTTTTATTATTAAAAATAAAAGCGATCTTAAAGCGCAACGAAGAAATGCACCGGGAGGAAGTGAATGCAGAATTTGATATGGGTAAATACCATTTCAATCCACGGTTGAGAGAATTGACAATTGACGGAAAAGTTCAGGTATTATCGCCCAAGGAAAATGAATTATTGAAAATGCTTTGTGAGTATAAGAATGATTTATTGTCGAGAGAAATTGCTTTAAAGAAAATATGGGGTAGCGATACTTATTTCAATGGAAGGAGCATGGATGTGTACATAGCAAAACTGCGTAAATATTTAAAAGAAGACAGCACCATCGAAATTGTAAATATTCATGGTAATGGATTCAGGCTGGTAGCAGCTTAATTGAATTAAAGTAATACATAAAAAACGGACTCTTATTCAGGAGTCCGTTTTTTTGTGGTTCGAAATTTATCTGAGGTGTACTTTCTAAAACCTTCAGAAAAGTAAATCGCCATGCAATGCATCAGATGGCTGCTTTTACGTTCGCAAGAATCATCAACTAAATAAAGTATGATCGCCGCCCCTGCTATAAATTTTACCTAAATGCGTGTATGCTTTAGCGGTGGCTTCCCTGCCCCGTGCGGTTCTTTGTAAAAAACCTTCTTGTATAAGGAATGGTTCATACACTTCTTCCAAAGTTCCGGCCTCTTCACCCACTGCAGTTGCAATGGTAGTGATGCCAACCGGACCTCCTTTAAATTTATCAATGATGGCACTCAAAATACGGTTGTCCATTTCATCCAATCCATGCTCATCTACATTCAGTGCTTTTAATGAATGTTGCGTAATGCCAATATCAATGGCGCCATCGTTCAGCACCTGTGCAAAATCTCTCACTCTTCTTAATAATCCATTGGCAATTCTAGGAGTTCCGCGGCTCCGGCGGGAGATTTCATCTGCAGCCGCAGTAGTAATAGACGTATTTAAAATACCTGCCGATCTTAAAATAATCTTCTGGAGCGTGGCCGCATTATAATATTCCAGTCTTGATTTAATGCCAAACCTGGATAGCAATGGTGCGGTAAGTAAGCCACTGCGGGTGGTAGCACCTATCAGCGTAAATGGATTTAAATTGATCTGCACACTTCTTGCATTGGGGCCGCTATCAATCATGATATCAATGCGGTAATCTTCCATGGCCGCATACAAATACTCTTCTACCACATTGCTCAGCCGATGAATTTCATCAATAAACAATACATCGTTCGCCTCCAGGTTGGTCAATAGTCCGGCCAGATCGCCCGGCTTTTCTATCACCGGGCCACTGGTTTCCTTTATTTTAACGCCCAGCTCATTGGCTACAATCCTGCTCAAAGTAGTTTTACCAAGACCGGGCGGGCCATGAAATAAAATATGATCAAGCGCCTCTCCCCTGATTTTTGCTGCCTTTATAAAGATGCGAAGATTCTCAATTGTTTGAGGTTGTCCCGAAAAATCGTCCATTTCAGCCGGACGAATATTATTTTCAAATTCTTTCTCCACCGCACTAAGCGATTCTCCATCCGTATTTAAATTGGGATTTGCCATGTTGTAAAAATAACCAATTAACCATTGACCTCATGTCATTCGTTTTACAACTGAGAAATAAATAATAAATCGGTACGCCATGTAGATGACAGAATATTTCATTTATCATTAAAAAGATTTAATTCCAGCAGTTTAAATTTTAAAGTTTGAGAAAATACGGTAAAAAAGCAATGATTTCAATTGCCTTTTCTAACCATATCATCGCAAAACCTTTTACAACAGCATTTCACCATTAATAAAAACAGGTTCGGATTCGGCTTCCCAATTCGTAGATTTGTTCCAGTATGAAAAAAAGTTCGTCGAAATATTGGATTTGTCAGCTTGGTGGATGGGGTGGCACATTTGCAGTTGCTGTATTTGCTTATCTAAACTTATCTGTTCGAAAAGTGGATAATTTTTATATCCTGATCAGTGTAAGTGTATTACTGGGATTGTTATTTACACATATCATGCGGATGATCATTAAAGAATACCAGTTTCTCAACAAGCCGATCTCCAAACAAATCACCCTTTTTATCTTTGTTACGATTGTGTTCGCAATATTATATGCCTGCGGCGATGTAGCAATCGAACGAACATTTAACCTAAGGGATAAAGCATCACCAAAGCTTTCCCTCCTGAATGAAATCACCCGTAATTCGATCAATAATTTCTTCCTCGTATTTATCTGGAACCTTTTGTACTACACCTTTCATTATGTAGAACGCACCATCCGCCAGGAAGTAGATACGTTAAAATTGCAATCGCTGGTAAAAGAGTTGGAACTAAAAACCATAAAGTCGCATATCAATCCGCATTTCATTTTTAACGCATTGAACAGCATTCGTGCGCTGGTGGATGAAAATCCCTCTAGGGCAAGAACTGCCATTACTGAGTTAAGCAATATTTTGCGTAGCAGCATGCAAACAGAAAAGATGGAAACGGTTAGGCTGGAACAGGAATTAAATATTGTAAAAGATTACCTGAACCTGGAGAAAATGCGCTTTGAAGAAAGACTCATGATAGAAATGGACATTGATGAAGACACGCTGGACCAGCCGGTGCCACCGATGATGCTGCAAACGCTGGTAGAAAATGCCATCAAACACGGTGTTAGCAAAAATATAATGGGCGGTTTTGTAAGGGTTAGTTCTGATTTTGTTGAAAACCGACATGAATTAGTAGTGCAAAATACGGGGCAATTGGGCGTATATATCAATGACAATGGCTTTGGATTACGCAGCACACAAGACAGATTGAACCTCCTCTACCAGGGAAAAGCAACTTTTGCAATCAGAAACCTGGATAACCTAATGGTAGAATCTAAGATAACAATGCCCCTTTCTAATTTATAAGTTCATATTTATTAATTTTACTAATCCTTATATTCTTACTGCATCTAAAACAATAAACTTTCCTTATGCACAAAGCAATCATTATTGACGATGAACGTTTGGCCAGAAATGAATTAAAAAAATTATTGCTCGAATTTCCGAACGTGGAAATCATTGATGAGGCTGCCAATGCGGAAGAGGGAATTAAAAAAATTGACGCACTAAACCCCGATCTTATTTTTTTAGACATTCAAATGCCCGGCAAAACCGGCTTTGACATGTTAATGGAGTTGGATAAAGCTCCCCATGTAATTTTCACTACCGCTTACGATGAATATGCCTTAAAAGCATTTGAAGTAAATGCGCTGGATTACTTAATGAAGCCGATAGAACCAAAAAGGCTGGCCGATGCATTGCAAAAACTTCAGCAGGCGGAAGATAAAGAACTGGCAAGCCAACAGGCTTTCAATCGAGGTATGCTTACCGAACACGACCAGGTATTTGTAAAAGATGGCGAGCGTTGCTGGTTTGTAAAACTATCCGAAGTTCGTTTATTTGAAAGTGTTGGCAATTATGCAAAAGTGTTTTTCGCCGGCAATAAGCCGCTGATACTAAAATCACTGAATGCGTTGGAAGAAAGGCTGGATGAAAAAACATTTTTTCGTGCCAACAGGAAGCATATCATCAATATGCGCATGATTGAAAAAATTGAACCTTACTTTAACGGAGGATTATTGCTTGATCTGCAGGGAGGCGAAAAGGTAGAAGTAAGCAGAAGACAAGCGGTTAAGTTTAAAGAGATGATGAGCTTGTAAGATTGAGCATATTAGTGAATTCCTGAATTTACATTATGCAACCAGTGTTTTAACACTTAAAGGGTTGGGGTTTGATGCCAGGAAAGAAAGCAAGGTTTATTTTTTGTAGATTCACTAGAAAAATTCGTAAGCAGACTCATTTAACAGATAGAATAACAATTGATCCAAAGGTATGCAATGGCAAGCCGGTAATACGAGGTTTACACTATCCGGTTGAGACAATGCTAGAGTTACTTTCGTCAGGCATGACGATTGAAACGTTACTAGCTGATTATCCAGATTTAGAAGAAGAAGATTTCCTCGCTTGTATTGAATATGCGGCTAAGCTTACCCGAATTAAAAGCATTTATCGAATAGCATCATGAAATTCATTGTAGATGCTCAACTTCCAAAATCACTTTTCGATTTCCTGAACTCAGTATGGGTTTGATTCAATACATACTTTAGAGTTGCCTTCGAGGAACCTCACAACGGACTACGTTATTACATTAAAAGCGGATGAAGAAAACAGGATTGTAATTTCTAAAGATTCAGATTTTTTAGACAGTTTTATTTTATACGGGAAGCCTGTAAAATTATTACTTGTCAAAACAGGTAATCTCACGAATATGGAGCTTCTGAGACTATTTCAGGAAAATTTAATGTGATTTACTCTGCCTTCGAAAAATATAGTTTTCTTGAACTTACAAGGTCGGAAATCATAACGCACAAATAAAACCAAACCCAAATAAAATTCTTTTAAAAAATTACTTCTTCTAATTATTTGAGATTAAATCTTCACAGGTACACTGTGCACCGCAGCAGCCATTTCTTTTATTAAAGATGCATCTTTTTCAATGGCATTGCCAACCACTATTACATCGGCCCCTGCTTTACAGTTGAGGTAGGCTTTTTCGGGTTCAATAATGCCCCCACCAATTATTAATGGTACCGCAATTGACTGGGCCACTTTTTCGATCATACTTTCGCTGATGGCACGTTTGGCTCCGCTACCAGCATCCATATAAATTAATTTCATGCCAAGCATTTCGCCTGCCATTGCGGTACACATCGCAATTTCATTTTTATCTGCTGGCAATGGACTGGCATTGGAGATATAAGATACAGTTGTTGGAGCACCGCCATCTACCACCATGTAGCCAGTGGGCATTATTTCAAGTCCGCTCCTTTTTACAATAGGTGCTGAAACAACGTGCTGGCCGATTAACAGTTCTGGATTACGGCCACTAATCAGCGACAAATACAATAATGCATCCGCATATTTGCTTACCTGCGATGGACTACCCGGAAAAAGAACCGTGGGAATTGTACAGGATCTTCTGATCAATTGGAGACATTCATCCAGATAATTAGAAATGACTAAGCTACCGCCCACCAAAAAGTAATCAACTTTGGCTGCTACAGATAGTTCTATCAGGAGTTCTATATTGCTGTCATTCACCTTGTCGGGGTCAATTAATACCGCAAAAGATTTCTTTCCTGCTCGCTTTCGCTCTGTTAATGAATGATATATACCTTTTAACATCAACTATGGGTTGGTTAGTTGCAAAAATCTTAATTTTTTTGCTCTTATTAAAATAAAGATACCAAATGAATGGCTTTAGTCGATATCATTTATCTAAATAAAGTAAATTTGGATATGGATATTGCCGGAGAAATAAAATTTAAAACAGCCAGAAGCGGAGGCAAGGGTGGGCAAAACGTGAATAAAGTGGAAACAATGGTTGAAGGCTATTGGAACATTGATGCCTCTTTGCTGTTGAATGGTGAGCAAAAATTACTGTTGAACCAAAAGTTAGCCAATAAAATTACGGCTCAGGGGTTTGTATTGGTAAAGAGCCAAACGGAACGTTCGCAACTAGGTAATAAGGAGCAGGTAGTAAAAAAAATGAACCAACTAGTTACTAAGGCGTTACTCGTTCCAAAAAAAAGAAAACCTACCAAACCAGGTAAAGCGGTAAAGGAAAAAAGACTGGTGGGTAAAAAAATGGTGGGTGAAGTAAAACAAACCCGGATGAAAATAAAACTGTAAGTCATGAAAACAAATCTTAATTATTTTCTATTCCTCTTCGCTTCTATCGCACTGTTTGGTAATTGCCAAAAATCAATTGAGGCCAAAACAGGTATGGTGAGATTCACTTTTCGAAATATGGTGAATACATCTCCAATGGATTTAAATGCAGCAACCTACATCAATCCTTTTGGCGAAACCTATACTATCTCCCGTTTCAAATATTATGTAAGCAATATTCGTTTAACCGGTACAAGTACTACTGCTATTGAAAATGAAAGTTATCACCTGGTAGATGAAAGTATTCCCGGCAGTTTAAGTTTTAGTTTTGAAACAGATGAAAACACTTTTTCCGGCATCAGCTTTTTATTAGGCGTGGATAGCATCAGAAATGTAAGCGGCGCTCAAACAGGTGCACTGGACCCTTTGAATGATATGTTCTGGACATGGAACAGCGGCTACATCATGGCCAAGATGGAAGGCACTTCACCCTTGTCAAACCAGGCAGGCAAGAAAATCGAATATCATATTGGAGGGTTTTCCGGCGTGAACAATACTTTAAAAACAATCAATCTGGGTTTTCCCGCCGGAAAAAACCTGATCATAACCGAAGGTAAATCAAGTAACATCAGTCTCGAAGCCGATTTTAATAAATGGTGGCAAACGCCCAATGATATCAAGATTGTAAACCTGCCCGTTTGCACCACTCCAGGTGCTTTGGCAAAACAGGTAGCAGACAATTACAGTAAAATGTTTACAATAACAGAT
>JBBQKO010000214.1:0-7204 GCA_038327005.1 Chitinophagales bacterium
CGTCTGCATCGAATCGCAGCCATCCACTACCGGTAGTGTTGTATAGGAGGTGGTTACAACATTGCCCTTGTACAAAGTGTACCCAAATTTTTTGAGTACGTTGAAAGCCCCACTGGGAAAGTAACTGGTTAACCCATCACCAGAAAGGGTAACTGCTAAATAATCTAGATAAGCCGGCGTGGTAAAAGTAAACCAGGCACTTTTATGATAGTCCTGTTTGTTGAATAAAGCCGCACAAACTTCCGTGGCATCTTCAATGGACTGGCACTCGGTATCAAAATCAATTTTTCGGCCATTGACAGCGGCTACTCCGAAGGCATAAGCCTGGTTGGGATGATCGTACGCCGCACCCGTTTGATCAGAAATTTCAATGGCGATTGTAATGGGCCCGTTCGCCGCCACTTTGGAGGAAACCTGTATCAGGTAATCGCCGGCAGGTACGCATGGGTGATAGGTGTTGCCAAAGGTAACAATGGGTGTAAGTTTGGTACTGATGTTTGCATTCGTGGGCAGACAGCCGTTGGTTTGATACACAGCAAAACCAGCGTTGCCCGCAGTGATGGTGGTACCGGGTTGTGTAAGCGTTACCCTCACTGCCCGGATGGTAGGGATACTGAATTTATACCAGACAGATTTTTTGTCAAGTGCAGCTACAAAAATAGCCGGTGCATAGGCTTCGCTGGTTTGCACCGTGGCATTGGTGAGGTCGGATTGTAAAGAGGTGAAATTACCGAGGCCAAAACCATTGGATGGTATTGGGATGTTAATAGCGTTGCTGCAATTGTCGTTGGCCGGGGCTTGTGCAAGCAATTGATTACTGGCGGCTATTCCAATCGTTAGAATAAGTATTATTAAAAAGCTATTTCTTCTCTTAACCATTGCAGCAGTAATATTGATTGACATTTCGAACAATAATCCTCTTATTTAGGAACCTGATTTTTTAGTTATTTATTTTCACTTTTTTTCCTGCCACCACATTTACAATACCTGGCCTGGACACTGTTACTGACTTACAGGTTACATCTGTTGTTACTGTTATATTGTGGCTGATTTGTACTTTGTTTGTTGGGCCGGGCACCTGGTTACTATGCCAGGTGACCGGGTTATTCCAATCGCCGTCTTGAACTGTATAAAATTTAGCAGGATCAATCACAAAGAGGGTTCCAAATATATTTTGATTGTAAATACCATTGTCTGCTTTTACTATTACTTCATAATGACCTACCGAATCATTCAAGGGAGCTGTAAACATATAGGTTACCTGCTTTGTTTCTCCGGCATTTACATTACCTACATTTATTGAATCTACACCGATCAGCATATAACCTGAAGTGGGTTGACTCATTTTAAAACTCACATTGTTTTGTGGTGCCAATCCATAGTTTTTAAACTTATAGATAATACTGCCATTAGTGCCGGGTACCCTGCTGTGTATTACTTTACATGATACCTGGGAGAGATAAGCAACGGAAGGAATATTGTTTAAATTGATCATTGTGATCAAACCGGCTATGCCGTTCACTGCCGAATCGTTCAGCCTTTTTATTTCTATTGCAAGGCTATCAAAACCTGGCCGGTAAGAAGTTTTAACGTTATCACAAATAAAGGCATAATTGAGGTAATGCAAAGATTTTCTCAGTGAGTATTGTTGTGAAATAAAAGAGTCTATTATCAGATCCAATCTTGGCTTAAACGCAGGAATTACACTTGATGCGCTGTCTGCGGTGGCCCATATTGAATTGAGCGTTGCAGTCATTTCCTGGGTATAGGCAGAATCATTTTTAATGAAACGTTTGAGCACGGTGCCATAGGCCAGTGGATTAAAGGATGCGGCTGCATAATGTGCCTGCAAATCCGTCAGATTCTGGTTGAACCGGTTTTTAATTGCAATCAAGGAATCGGGCGTATTTATTCCTGACACCTGCAATACATTTCCATTATTTAGTGGTGGTAATGGCCGGGCGAGATTTGCTTTTTCTTTTGCTTTCTCCGAAAGATTTACTTCTTCCCATGCACCCGCTGCGCCTTGATAAGACGATGCAATAAGTGACCCTGCTTTGATGGCTTTAGCCGAGTATGAAAGTACTTTTGAGGCGACGGCGATCGCCTGTCCACCAGGCAATAATCCCAGTATTTTAATAGCATCAAAAAATTGGGAAGCTGATTCTGCCACCAACGCCAATCTTGCTAAAGACTCAATGTTTGCTTTTCGGTTTGTAAGCGTATCCTGCCCATACTTCGCTAATGAATTTGACTGACTATTGTATAGAAGGTCATACGCTTCCTCATAAGTAAAAGTAGATTTTAATGCGGTGGCAGATTGGCTTGTACTTGGTACTAAATACCTGTGAAGATCGTTTGCATAATAACTACTGTATAACTTACTTGCTGCAGCAGTTGCTAAAATCTTTTTTGTGTTATCTACAATAACCTTATAACTAAACCCTTGTCCTCCATATTCAAGAAATTGAATCATCAGGTCTGATGCGTCATTGATACAGGTTGCTGTCATATCAAAAATCCTTTGCACATCCTTATTTGATTTTAATAGTGCCGATACTGACTTTGCCCACTCATTAAAATATGTTTTAGTCAGTTTTAAAGTATTCGCAATTAAAGACACGTCTTCATCGGGGTCAAGGCCTAACTCGGTAAATTTGTCTTTCACACTTTGATTGGCTGATGGACCAGTGGCTTTTTCTCTAAAAATCACTTCAGATGCCATAAAATCGAGTAGGTCAAGCATATTGGAAACCATGTCTGATCCAAGGTCTGACATATTTCCTCCGAGCTTGTAAACTGTTGCCAATGTTGCATAATAGTTGGCAAGGTTATTCACCTTTTTTGCGTGATCAGTAGAAATAACGTCACCAGATAGGAAAATCTGGCTGGGATATTCATAACCATTTACATTAAAACCTTTCACGCAGATGTCCGGTAGCGGAATACCAAATCCTATCTTAACCGGAAAGCACCTTTTTGCCAATTTTTCTTTGAAAGTATTCAATTCCCGGATCATGCTGTCTGGCATTAATACTGGTTTCATCCGGGTATGGTTGCGGATATTATCAAAACGTTGAATCATTGGAACGCCATCTCTGTTTACAAAGCGTACTTCTACAGAATACAAATCAACATCATTGGCTTTTTTTAATTCAAAAATCCCGAATGCGTTTGGCGTAGTCGTTTCTTCCTCAATATTATTCTTAAGTAGTTTTACTCTTACGTCTGAGCTGATTGGTTTTTTTTGAAGCCCTGGTCTTACTATGTTTTCATTGTCAAAATCACCAAATACATCATACACTATTCCTTTGATATACTTTTCAGTATTGTCCATAAATGTTACACCCGCATCGGATGTAATCAGGACCTTTCCGTTGATTGCATCGTACGCCAGTCCGGTTATATTATTGCTGGGCAACCCGTCATTCGTAGTGTATTTTGTGTACGACGGTACATAATCTGGGCTGGATAACGGATTGTATTCTCTTGATTCATACACAAGAAGTCCGGCAGATGTGCCAATATATACATTTCCGTATTCGTCAGAAGCGATGGCATTATAATTTATTTGTGTACTCGGAGGAATCAAACTTCCTGCATCCATCTTTACCCAACCAGATGGTGTTTTTATGATCAGGCCACCAGATTTTAAACCAATCCACCTATTACTATCTTTATCAAAATGTATGGCTTGTGCTGAAAATCCTGTCTGGAATAAAGAAGTATCTGCAGTTCCATGAACACCAATAAATTCTCCACTTGCCTGGTATCTTAATATTTGTGAAACACCAAAATTTTGTCTTGCAGCCACCCATACTTCCCGGTAGTTTCCGCCCACCGCTTCGCTTATTGGAGTGGCGTTTGGCCCAAGTTGATACCCACCATTGTTGATGTAAAAATAAGGGTCACCCGTATTTAAACCTACATGTAAGCCGCCCCGGCGTGTTCTAAATGAAGTGATAAAAGTGCCTTGTGCCGCCCACACTTTTGGCAGCCTTCCGTTGGCGGCTCTGAAGCTCTGGTCTATATATAACGAACGTACGTTCCTGCTGATGAGATCTGCACTGGTGGTGGTACCCACCACACTAAAAAAACGCATGGCGATATCATCGGAATATTGAAAATAGTTTACACCGCCCGCAATATTAGAATTACCCCCAACGCTCGGCAGACCTGATTGTGCTATCCATATACCACTATCTCCATCTGCTTTCATATCATTGATAAATACATTGGTGAGTTTGTCAGATTTTCTCCAGAGATTAAGATCATGGTTATAAATGTATAGCCCGCCATATTGTGTACCCGCCCAAATACGGTTACCTTTCCCCACTGCAATACATTTAAAATTATTGGTGGTAAACTCACCTGAGTTTACCCCGCCCATTTGGTAATTAACAAATGTTACCTGAGAAAATATTTGTGCAGGCAATAAGTACATCAATAAAAAAAGAATGGCGAAATGCTTCATAATAAAATGACTTTTACAGTTAAGTTTTTGATTGTAGTTGGTGGTTTTGCAAAAGAAGATATAAGCGTAGTTTTCAGAGGGAGATTATAAAAAGGGGAACAAGTAATGACCTGTTGTAATGCACCATTTCGTAAAATCAACAGGTGTAAAATAGCAAAGAATAATTTTGCTTTAACTCCTCATTTTGTATTACCGAAGGCTCATTATAGGGATATATAGAAAGAAGTTGCAAAAGGTCATCAACCTGCTACAACCTTTTTTTTGAAGTCCCTGTTTTGCACAATAGTGTTTAGGGAAAGTGACGGTAATGCTTCTTTAAAGCAAAGAATAAAAAATAAGGTGTTAATGTAAACCTGATCGTTTTGTTTATTGTGTTACGCTTGTTTGGCGTTGTCGGCAACAAAAAAAGTGTATTGTTTACCATGGTAAAATTGCTTTGTAGGCTTTTAAAAGCTCCAGGATTAATATCTTTTACTATTACAGTACCAGCATCGGTGCCGTTGCTTTTCCATAATTCAGAACCATTGATAGCGTTTGTAGCAACAAAAAAAGTGTATTATTCACCACGTAAAAATCTCCAAAGCTGCCGTTAGCAGGTCTGGCATTTATATCTTTTACTATTGTTGTACCTGCATCGGTACCATCACTTTTCCAAAGCTCCTGCCCATTTACCGCAGATCCGTTGGTAGCAGAAAAGTAAAGAACGCCGTTTACATTAGTCATGGATAGAATAGAACTGGTATTATTGCCGACATTAATATCTTTTACCAGTACAGTGCATGCAGCAGTGCCATCGCTTTTCCAAAGCTCCCTGTTGTTAAAACCTAAAGTTGGGGAGTGCTATATTTAAAATGGCGGGTGCTATAAAATATAAGGTACCGTTTACATTGATAAGGCTGGTTGGGCTGGAGGCGGCATTGCCGCTTAATTAATCTTTTACAACTACAGTACCAGCTTCGGTACCATCGCTTTTCCATAGCTCGTTACCGGCAGCACTGGTAGTGGCAGTAAAAAATAATACGCCGTTTACATTTGTAAATAACCCCAGGTTAATGGGGAAGCCGCCGGTATAAATAACCTGACAAGTACTGTTCCTTCTTCGGTGCCATCACTTTTCCAAAGTTCTGTATTTTGGCCTGTGTTAGAATCTGTTGAGCAGGCGGCGGTAAAAAATAGCTTTCCATTTATATTGATGAAATTGGCAGGGGAAGAAGAATTTTCTTCTGGGTTGATGTCTTTCACCAAAACGGTTCCTGCTGATGTGCCATCGGTTTCCGATAATTCAGTTCCAGTTAAACCATCTGATGCTGCAAAAAAAGTAGTACTTCCAACAGTCATGTTATTACCTCCAAATCCATCATTATTTTTAAAGTTGAAAATATCCTTTAATAAGGCTGGTGATTGAGCTGTTAATACAATTGAACCCAATATGGCAATACATAAAAAATACACCTTTGCATAAGCATTTATTTTAATTCTGAAAAATGGCAATTGGATTTTCTTAGAAGGATACAGAAAAAGGCTTTTGATAAACTTGCAACTTACTTTCCAAATTAGACGAAGCGGCTGTTTCAAAAAATGTTTGTAAAGTAGTATATATGAATACTTAGTAAAAGGTCATCAACTTCAATGCATTTATTTGCAACTTTTTATTACAAAAAGTATTTTAAGCCTGATAACCTTTTGTAGATTTTCGGAGATTAAATAGAAACAGAATGAATATATAACAAAGTTGGCCAAAAGTGTTTTATTTAAAAGTTCGTTGAAGGTTAAGGCAAAAAAAGAGAAAAGTTCCTGACAGAAAGGTGTTGGTGAATACTAATAAGTGGAGAAATTTGAGCGGTAGTTTGTTGGATGGCAATATAAAAAATAGAAGGCGCAGTGCCGATAGCAATCAGCTCCTGCGCCTGAATGCTAATAACAGCCAATTGCTCTTCCTTAAGCCCGGCTTTTGCTAATATATTTATTATGCATTCGTGCTTCTGTATCCTGCGTAATTTCAATGCATCTTATTGTATCAATATATAGCCAAAGCACTTTATTTATTTAACTGTAAAATTTACCCCATTCATTACTGTTAGCGTTCCGCCTGTAGCTACGTTGGTTGGCCCGGCAATAATAGTAGCAGTTACGATTATTGAATGTGGGCTTCTGATCGTAATCGCTTTTGCGTTTATATCAGGTGCAAGTGTTGCAGGGCTAATAACTCCTGATGAAAAATTTGCAAAAGGTGAACTTTCCCAGGCTGCAGGTGTGTTCCAGTTGCCGGAAATGATGGTTCGGAAATAATGAGTAGATGAATTAGCTGCACCACTGCTAATTACCCTCGCCAGCCTGTTTCTCCCGGTTCCATTGTAAGCGGCAAACCAACCACCGATAATGATCTTTCCGTCGCTTTGTATGGTGGTGGTAAAAATTCTATTGTCTGCTCCTGTGCCGGTGTTAAAACCTGCATCCAAACTTCCATCGGTATTTAGTCGGGCAATTCTGTTAGTCAACGTTCCATTATAGGTTGTAAAATCACCACCGATAATAACCTTTCCATCACTTTGTATGGAGGTATTAAAAATTGTACTGTTTGTACCTGTTCCGGGGTTAAAACCTGCATCCACACTGCCATCGGTATTCAGTCTGGCAATTCTGCTTCTTGCGGTTCCATTAAAGGCACTAAAATTACCACCGATAATGATCTTTCCATCGCTTTGTATACCGTTGGTCCAGATTATACTG
>JBBQKO010000215.1:0-7191 GCA_038327005.1 Chitinophagales bacterium
GCCAATGAGGTTTCAATTGTTTTTGGATAATGCGTCAGTATCTGGCTTTCAATACGGTCTTTCAGTGGTGTTACAATACTTCCCCTGTTGGTGTAATCTTCTGGGTTGGCAGTAAATACAAACATTACGTCTAGCGGTAAACGCAGTTTAAAACCCCTTATCTGCAAATCACCTTCTTCTAAAATATTAAACAGCGAAACCTGTATCCTTGCCTGCAAATCGGGCAATTCGTTGATTACGAATATGCTACGGTTACTTCGGGGGATAATGCCATAATGTAATACCCTTTCATCTGCAAAACTTAATTTTAAGTTCGCTGCTTTAATGGGGTCAATGTCACCGATCAAATCTGCTACACTTACATCAGGGGTGGCTAATTTTTCGCCATAGCGCTGGTCTCTATGCAGCCAGTCAATGGGGGTTTCATCACCGTGCTTTTCAATTAAGTCAATTGCATATCTAGAAATCGGTTCAAGCGGATCATCATTGATTTCACTACCTGCCACTACCGGAACATATTCATCCAGCAATTGCGTCATCTGCCTGGCCATCCTTGTTTTGGCCTGTCCACGCAGCCCTAAAAACAAAATATTATGCCGGGATAAGAGCGCCCTTTCTGTATCAGGTATCACCGAATCTTCGTATCCTAATATTCCGGGAAATGCATTTTCCTTTGCTTTGATTTTTTTAATCAGGTTGGTACGAATCTCATCTTTAATGCTTTTTGAGACGTAGCCTTGTTTTTTTAATTCTCCTAATGTGGTTGCTTTTCTATTCATTATTTTATATTAAATTCTTTTGAAATTCTTCAGGATTTCTCCTTCCATCAAAAATGGAAAGTATGTAAACGGTATCTATAGTTTGCTCATAAACGATCAGGTAGTCTCTAACTATTTTTACTTTGATATTTTGTTTAAGAGTGAGGTGACCAATTCCCGGACTTTTTTTTTTGAAATAAGATTAATCGCATGCTTAAAGAGAAGGTTGACCTTTTTACTATACCTGTTTGATTTATTTCTGGCTATCCAGTATTTAAGAATTGCAGTTCTGTCATTTTTTGCATTTTCCGATCAGGTTATTTTTCTAGCCATTCGTCTATCTCTTTGTTTACTTCATCGTTGGTAAAGTGATTGCCATCTTTTATTTGTTGCTGCGATTGTTCAATTATCGCTATTTGCTTATCGGAGAGTTGATAAATCCCTAGTTCTTCATCAGCACCAAAGAAGTTGTAAATGTCCTCAAGCAGGGCTGCATCATCTGTTTCATTTATTTTTTCAATCAACTTTTTTTGTAACTCAATTATTGACATAAGTTATGTTTTATGTGAAGTTATCAATTGTCTGGTATTACGATACTAATAAACTGTCTTCCGCTTGCCACTTTCAAAATCTTTAAACATAAAGGCACCCAATTTGTCCAGTGATGCAAAGAATGCTTTACCATTATTTGTTTCGGTAAACTCCTGCACAAACTTTTGCAAGTAGGGATCCGAAGCAATCATAAAAGTGGTAATCGGAATCTTCAACTTTTTACATTGTGTAGCCAGGCTCATGCAACGGTTTAAAATTTTACGGTCTACCCCAAAGCTGTTTTTATAATATTTGGTGCCTATTTTTAAACAGGTTGGCTTACCATCAGTAATCATGAAAATTTGCTTGTTGGCATTTCTTCTCTTACGAAGTAAATCCATTGCTAACTCAAGGCCGGCAACAGTATTGGTGTGATATGGACCAACCTGTAAATAAGGTAAATCTTTCACTTCAATCACCCAGGCATCATTACCAAACACCACTATATCCAATGTGTCTTTTGGGTACTTGGTTTGTATCAGTTCGCTCAAGGCCATTGCTACTTTTTTGGCAGGTGTAATTCTGTCCTCGCCGTACAAGATCATGGAGTGACTGATATCAATCATCAGCACGGTAGAAGTCTGCGATTTAAAATCGGTTTCTCTAATCTCCAGGTCATCTTCATGTAAACGAAAACTCTCTGCACCATGGTTGATTTGTGCATTGCGAATAGAAGCGGTGAAATCTATCTGTTCCAATGTATCACCAAATTGAAAGGGCCTTGTTTCTGGGTTGATCTCATCGCCACCACCGGGCTTAAAGGTATTGTGATTACCTTGTTTGGTCTTTTTTAGTTTGCCAAATATTTCCTCCAGACTTTTTTTGCGGATGCCTTGTTCTGTTTTTGGGGTAATTTTTATCTCGCCATTTTCCTTCTTCTCATCGATGTAGCCTTTCTCCTTTAAATCCTCGTAAAAATCACCCATGCCATATTCATTCTGAGTAAGTTTATACTCTTTATCCAGTTCATTCATCCATTGCATCGCTTCGCCCACGTCACCGTTGGTGTAAGTTAGCAACTGCATGAAAATATCAAGTAGTTGTTCAAAACGGGTTTTGCCATTTTGATTGGGATCGAATTTGGAGAAGTTGTAACCTTTCATAATTTATACGTACTGTGTTTTGCGAAAATCGGATTGCATCAATTTTGAGTATCCAGATTGCCGGTGTTGTTGCAATTTAATTAAACATTCGTTGTTGCTATTAGTTCGGTTGTTAAATAAAAAATCCCCCTGCTTTTGGCAGAAGGATTTTCCTATTTCGTAATTGTATGGTCTACCTTTTTGGGCTATCCGGTTGCTTTGCACCAGGCGCAGCAGGACTGTTGTTGATAGTTGCACCGGGTATTTCAGTAGCTTTTGGCAAAGGATTTTTATACATACTCTCTATTTGCTGTATTCCTCTTAAGAAGTTAGTTGCCTGCTCATTGTCGCTTCTAAATTGGTCCTGCTTATTTTCATCAAGGTTGGCATAATAGTTTACCTGTTGTTCCAGGTCTTTCTTTACACTCCGGCTTACTTTTTCTGCAAGGGCTGTATCGCCAGCTTTGTAGCAGGCTTCTAAAAATTGCAACGAAATGTAATTGTGTTGCTGATAACGGGAAACCATGCCATAACCATAGTTTTCTTCCAGCATGCCTTTATCAACTTTCTGCAACATTTTTTTCGCTTCTTCTTTTCTGCCATTGTCAGCAAGGTTGCCTGCTGCCTGCGCATAGGCCAGGCGGATACTACCTAAATGCCGCCTGTTTTCCTCGTCAAAATAAACACCGGATACATTTGCATTACCAAACACAAATTTGTTCATCATTTTATCATACACCCAATCTTTGTTAACCGGACTGTTGGCAACGGGTACCAATCTGTTGGTTAAGCCATCCTGACGAAGGTAAGCACCAAACCCAAGCTCCCTGTATTCAGATGTAAAGTAGATGGGACGCTTCCATTTATTGGCAGCGATCAAATTTAAAATGGCTGCATCGTTTTTAAACAGGGCAGTTTTTGGAATATCAAACCTCATTTCAGTTAATACACTATCGCCGGCATTAACGGTTCCATTACGGCGTACCAATGCAGTATCTACCGGAATGAATACCTTTTTTGTTGGAAAAACATTTAAGGTGTCACCATTGCGTAATTCGATTTTTCCGGCTTCATCACTTCCGGCCCAGTCCTTCATCATCGTATAAAGATCCATATATTGATTTGGATCTACACCCGGTCTTGGTGCATAATAAACAACATCTCTTTTAGCGCCTTCTATTTGTGCGGCACTCCAGATCGGATCCATTGGATCGCTCTTATTTAGTTTATAGCGCAATTGGTTGATGTACCAGTCGGTACCCAATAAACTGGAGTTGATCACACGAATATCTCTTCGCACACCTTCTACTTCCTGGGCATACCACAATGGATAGGTATCATTGTCTCCAAAAGATATCACCAATGCATTCGGCGCACAACTTTCCAAGTAGTCAATCGCAAGATCTCTTGCCAATACTTTTTGACTACGATCATGGTCATCCCATTCCTGGTTGGCCATGATCATCGGCACAGCCAATGCACAAAGGGCTGCAGCTACATAATTGGCAATCGTGCCACTCATGTATTTGGCAAACAGTTCTTTCACAAAAAGTACTCCCAGGCCAATCCAAATAGCAAAAGCGTAGAAGGAACCTACGAATGCATAGTCACGCTCACGAGGTTGGTTACCTGCCATATTCAAATACAAAACAATTGCGATACCTGTGAAGAAAAACAATAGTCCAACTACCATCGCATCTTTGTCATTTTTCTTAAAATGATAGAAAATACCCAGTAAGCCCAAGATAAGCGGTAAGGCAAAAAGTTTATTATTGGCCTTGTTATGCTTCATGCTGTCCGGCATATATTTTTGATCGCCCAGCCGTGCATTGTCCCAAAATGAAATACCGGTTTTCCAGTTGCCATCTCTTACATTATTCATTACTACACCTTGTACATCATCCTGCTTACCTGCAAAGTTCCACATGAAATAACGCAGGTACATCCAGCCAAGCTGGTATTGTGCAAAGAAGCTGATATTATCAGCCATGGTGGGCGTACCCATATATTCACCCGTCTTTGGATCCTTTCCAATACCTGCAAAACTTGCATAGTAATCCGCATGCCCCTGGTCATTGCTTTGGTCCCACATGCGTGGAAAAATATGCTGATCTTCCGAGGCATAAGTCGTTACCATTTTACGGCCATTTTTTACATATTGATCTTTGCCTTTAATGTAAGTTTCTACTACCTCCTGCTCAGAAGGGTTTGCTGTAAAATCCTGCCCTTTTAAAATAGGCCAGTCGCCATATTGCTCACGACCAAGATAACCGACCAGGTTTACCGGGTTGTCAACATTAAACATATCTACTACCGGATCTGCATTTGAGCGAATCAACGTGGTAAAATAGGTAGAGTATCCTAACAGCATAAACGCAAAACTCCAAAGTCCCAACCGAAGGAAATTCCAATTATTTTTTACGGCGATGCGCAAACCGAAAAATATCAATACGCCAATCAATATAAAGAAAAAAGCAAATCCTGTAAAGAAAGGCATTCCAAAATCATTCACGAATAAGATATCAAAATTGCCGGCACCTTTAATGGTCCATTGAATCACTGCTTTCTGTATAAAGCCGGTCAGAACACAACCAATTAAAAATGCGGCTACAACTCCCCAATTGGTTACTTTGTAGCGTTTGTAATAATAGATCATCACCATTGCCGGGATGGTCAGCAAATTCAGTAAATGCACACCAATGGAAAGTCCCATTAGGTAAAATATAAGGATCAGCCATCTGTCGGCACTTGTAAAATGCCCGGTGATGCCTTTCTTTTGTTCTTCTGTAACGGCATCTTCCCATTTAAGCATGCCCCAAAAAACGATGGCTGTAAAAAAAGAAGATAACGCATACACTTCGCCTTCTACAGCACTATACCAGAATGAATCAGAAAAAGTATAAGCCAGTGCTCCGATGGCACCAGCGGCCATTACGGCAAACATTTGTTCGCCATTTAATTCATTGTTACCGGATCTTACCAGTTTTTTAGCAAAATGGGTAATGCTCCAAAATAAGAACAGAATGGTAAATCCACTTGACAAAGTGCTCATCAGATTAACACCGGTAGCCGCATGTTGCGGATCAAAAGGCACCATGAATAAGCGACCGATCAGCACAAACAATGGTGCGCCCGGTGGATGCGGAATCTGTAGTTTATAGGCACTGGAAGCAAATTCTCCACAGTCCCAGAAACTGCCGGTGGCCTCCATTGTCATAATGTAAACAGTGCAGGCAACCAGGCACACGATCCAGCCTGTAATGTTGTTGATACGTTTAAAAGTCATATAGTTGTTGGTTATATCCCGATACCTATCGGGAGGGCAAATATAATTAGTTTGTTCTTTGTAGTAGTTAGTTTACAGTTATTTATCATTTTTTTGATGGCGGGGTCCCTGTAATGGTATTCCAATACTGGAAAAGTGGGCTTACGATCTACGGTTCAGGAAAATGATTTTGTTGCAGGTATTTTCACCACTAACAGGTGTCTTATTGGTATTAGTTGGTGCCGCAGCCTCCAACTTTCGGCTCCTTATCTTTGCAGCCATGCGCAAAGCTTTTATCCAGTTACATATCGCCGTCTTCTTAGCGGGCTTCACTGCAATATTGGGTAAACTCATCGGACTCAACGAAGGACTGCTGGTTTGGTACAGATTATTAATCACCGTTGTTGTGCTGGCATTACTCATGTATTTTAAAAAGCAACTGCAATTCATTCCACTGAAAGATATGGTGAAAATATTGGGTGTGGGCGTTATCGTTGCCTTTCACTGGGTTACTTTTTACGGTAGTGTTAAGTATAGCAATGTCTCCATTGCAGTCGTCTGCTTTTCCGCTTCCGGGTTCTTTACGGCCTTTTTTGAACCACTTGTTTTTAAAAGAAGGGTCATGCTGGTGGAGGTTTTATTGGGGCTGCTGGCAATTGGCGGCATCTTCATCATATTCGATTTTCATCCCCAATATAAAACAGGAATTATTTTTGGGATCATTTCGGCAGTGGGCAGTTCGCTTTTTCCGATTTTTAATAAAAAGCTATTGGTAAAGTTTAGCCCGGCTGCACTTACATTGTACGAGTTGGGGGGAGGTTTTGTTGCGTTAACTATTTTAATACCATTTTATTTATGGCAGTTTCCTGCCATTTATTACATTCCAACTGCAATGGATTGGTTTTGGTTAGCGATCCTGGCTTGCGTTTGTACCGTATTGTGTTTCGATTTGCAATTAAATGCGCTTAAAAAGATTTCACCTTTTACGGCGAACATCGCTTACAATATGGAACCGGTTTATGGAATCATCCTTGCGTTTATCATTTTTAAGGAAAATAAATTGCTGGATATTCATTTTTATATTGGCGTTGGGTTAATCATCTTATCTGTGTTACTTCAAACTGGCCGGGTTTGGCTGGGCAACCGGCGGCGGTAGAAGTTTAATAAGTTCGCTTTTTTTTTGACCAATACTGGTTTACGGGAAGGAAGATTTTTTTATTGTTTCGTTTATCAATAACAACAACCGTTTCCATTATCGACCAACATTTTCGGATCAGCTTTGGTAATTTTAGAAATAAAAAGTTTCAATTGATAGGCAATTGCACCTTTCTTTGCACGAATGCAGTGAAGGTTAAAAAAAAAAAGAAAAAGCTTTCTTCAAATTCGAATTGTTTCGTTACCTTCGCCGTCCAAAAAATTAGTATATGGCTAGAGTATGTCAAGTTACAGGTAAGAGGCCAATTACGGGTAACAAAGTATCGCATTCAAACATAAA
>JBBQKO010000216.1:0-7123 GCA_038327005.1 Chitinophagales bacterium
AACAGGCAGTGATGCGGTAATAACGGTATCGTTGGTTTCGCTTAAAGGCTTTATAAATTTGGGACGTATATATTGCTTTACATATAATTCACCGGGTATCAGGTCAAGTATTTCAGTTATTTCTTCACCAATTTTTTTAAGCCCTGTTACGTCAAAATCAGGCAGTAGTATAATTGTTTCCCTGCGTAGGTTTTCGGGAAGCTTCATACGGCCAGGATGCGCTTTGGGCTTGTTTGCAGTGACTTCCGTTTTGGTGCGGGTGTAGGTGATTTGGGTAGTAGCAGTAATCTTGCATTGGGCAATCGTATCTGCATCCAGATCCAGCTTTAGCTGTGGGCTGGGATTATTATCATCAGTGGGCACGAAGCGTTCGTTGCGGCTGCCAAAAATAATTTTCTTCATTTGTGCAAGCTCATGGCGCAAGGTGGCAACCATTATTTGCAACTCATTATTTTGTACAAGCAATTGGTCACTTAAAGCTTTATAATCCGTTATGTTATCTACTGCCTGCATATTGCAAAGCTATGTTGGATAAGCCTTTCAGGAACAGCATGGCATAAGTTGGGGACAAATGGCATTCAAAAACCGATTTTAAAAAACAAGGCTCCTGGAGTAGCGTATTTGAATTTCAACTTACTTCTGCCGGTGTATATTCAACGTACGGAGCCTACTATTTTTCGGGGTGTGGATAACTCTGCGAATTTTTTAAATCTCTTCCGGTATTCAATTTTTTGTAGTGCCACCCCCTGTAAAATAAACAGCAATTTTTGGGGGGCAATCATGCAATCAGGCTTACCGTCTTCCATCAACGGTCGCTCATAGGTACCACTTTCCAGTCGCTTGTGATAAAGCGATAAACCGTCGCCTTCCCATAGCAGCAGTTTTATCTGGTTGCGTCTTTTATTGATGAAGATATAAATGGCCCCGCTCAAAGCATCTAATTGCATTTGCGATGATACGATACCACACAGGCTGTCGAATCCCTTACGCATATCAGCATCGCCGTTATACAAATAGTATTGGCACGAAGTCTCAATGTGTAACATAGCTTAGTGGATTAAGGCTTTTAAAAAATCAGCACTAACTCCCTGATGGAACAATAACCGTTTACCATCTGGCAGCACAAGTTCAGTATGCGTTGATGCATAACCGGGAGCTACCTGTAATTTAATGAAGGACGAAGCCTGGTCATTATTCTTGCTACGAAAACGTCCATAGTAGTAATGGAAAACATGATAAGCAATATCGTTTTGTTGGCAAAAAACTTTTTGTGTAAGGCCGCTTTGCTGCCATTGAGTTATCTTGGTAAACATCTGTTGTTTTACTTCTTCTTTACTTTGCATAAATAAATTTTATGGCAAAGCTATTTACTGTTTTAAGCATATACAAGATGGTGTTAGACGGTGGCTTACACCAAACAGAACTTGGAAGGGAAAAGTTATTATCATATTCATCGAAGCGTTTTGGAATATTATAGATCTTTGATTCCGAACTCTAAAGAATATTTCCTTGCTCCTTTTTCAATTAAAAAGCCGGCTGGCATATACGGTTTAATTTTTGGAACAAATCATACACTCGGTATTGAAAAGTTCTTACATGTTTGTTGGAAACATGACAAATTAAGAGGTGAGGCAAATTTTGATATTGATAATGAAAGAATAAACTTAAGCCAGCCTAGCATGTTTGACGAATTTAATATACCATCAAAAAAGCAAGTTTTTGTAAGCAGCCTAAAGAAAAAAATTCTACAAAAGCAATTACAGAGTGATAAGGAAATATACTTATTTACTCTAAACGAAGGTTTCATGATGAAGGAGGCAAATACAATTTTAAAGGATTTAGAAAAGGAAGGGAAAATAAGCTTGACCTCTAAACTTGTAAATTCGGATTTGCATAAGATAAAGATTCCCTCAAAAATTAAACTAATATAAATGGCACAATCTAGCATTGAATGGACAGAAATGACCTGGAATCCAACAACAGGTTGTGATAAAGTTTCTGCCGGCTGTAAGTTTTGCTATGCAGAAGTTATGACAAGGCGTTTGCAGGCAATGGGCATTGATAAGTATAAAGACGGTTTTAAAATCCGTACACACGAAGATGCTTTGAATACTCCTTACGGTTGGAAATCACCGAAGATTGTATTTGTAAATTCTATGAGTGATCTTTTTCATAAAGATGTTCCCCTGGAATTTATACAAAAGGTTTTTGCTGTAATGAATAATTGCCCACAACACACATTCCATGTGCTAACAAAACGTTCAGATATTTTGCTGAAATATCACAAGGAATTAAACTGGACACATAATATCTGGATGGGGGTTTCAGTAGAAGATAGCAAAGTGACACATCGAATCAACGACTTGCGTAAGACAAATGCACGGGTAAAATTTCTTTCCTGCGAGCCCTTAATTGGTTCGTTACCAAAAATGAACCTCAAAAAAATAGATTGGGTTATAGTAGGTGGCGAAAGCGGAAGAACACCGAGAAGCATGAATGAAGATTGGGTGCTGGACATACAGGATCAATGTGAGAAATCAAAAGTGGCATTCTTTTTTAAACAATGGGGTGGCACTAATAAAAAGAAAGCGGGAAGAATATTAAATGGAAAGACTTATGACCAAATGCCAACTATCGAACATTTGGAGTCGATAATATTCTAGTTGTGCAAGTGTCGGGAATAAATCATGTCATTTTAGCCCACCTCTTAATAACCTCTCTGGTCTCTTCCCCGAATCCTGCTATATCTTCTTCTGCGATATAGCCTTCCTTGTAAACACTTGCAACTGTTATTAGGTAATTGCCGCCTGTAAGTCCGTCATATCGCCTGCTGATGGCACCGTCTTTATCATCCACTGCTTTAAACATTTTATGATACGCTTCTTTATTGGTTTCAAATTTACCTGCCCACCAATCTTTAAGGATGGCTTCAAAGTTTTCTAGTCCTTCTTTAAATTCTGCATCCAATCCTTTATCGATGGCGGCCCGGGCAATTTTCTTTTCGGGTTTTGATAATTCGTGCATAGCAAAAATTTTAGGCAAAGGAACAGAAAAAAAAGGAACAGAATCTTTCAATTCATTTATCAGTAAAAAAAATTATTTTATCGAAATACTATGATCCTTAAAAATAGTTTTCTATTTTTCTCAAAAATTAATTTATGGAGCAGGAATATGAGCATCTCAGCGATGAAGAAAAACTGAAAGCGGAAAACGAATTTTTGAAAATGAAAATGATGCTGGAGCAGGGCGCAGTATTTGGTAAAGGAACAGAGAAAGAAATTTCTCCCACAGTGGAAAATAATTTTCTCCAATACACCATAGCGTTTGAAAAATAGGAGGCCGATCCAAAATACATAAAGGTTTACGATAAAATTAAACAACCAAACCATTTTAAACCGGTAGATGAAATAGCTGACGAGGATATCGAATCAGCATGGGAAGATTTAGCTGGCTACATGAACAAATATGATATAAACCTGAGCGTTTGTAGTCCGAATATCTCTGACAGAGAACTGTACCGTTTTGCAACAGAAGAGCTATTTAACCATGATACAAATGACATCCATTATCCCGGTATGAAGACATACTTTACTTATGATGAATTTTACCCGGATCCTTATTATGAAAATACGCAGGCTGCTACAGACGAATGCATCATGTACATACTACAGCAAGATCCGATGGAATGGACACATCATTTTAGAAAAGAGAACCTGCGGCTAAACAATCACTACCCAATCACCCAGGTAAAATTAAAGGAAATTGTAAACCAGTTTAAATCCGCCTATGATAGAATTACAATATCGCAACTAACAGACACGGAATGTATTGTTGATGAAGATATAAGCACGGTAAAAGGGATGTATGAGATTACCGCAACAACCTATAATGAAACTATTCAATTGTCCGGTGCCTGGCAGGTTAATTTTGAAAAAGATAAGGATCTTGGTTACTGGTACATCAACGCCATAGACATTGAGGAAATTAATTTTTAGGATAGTTGTTTACACCATATTAACAAAACAGACCACTTGACAACCAATATTTTAAAGCAGTGTGGAAATAACATAAATTTGCTTTCTATAAATTTATCATGGAGATAGCAATACAACTTAACGAATTCATAAAACAACACGATAAAAAAATATTAAAAAAGGGAACTGATTTATTTTTTACCATCCATGATGAAATTGAATTAATTGGAAAAAATGGTGAAGACTATGTATTAGAAGTACCCAGCCAAACATACGATCAGGTTTACAAGGTTTTGCTTACTCCCGATGAGTACGAATTTACCGGTGAGTGTGAATGTGTGGCTTATGATACCGATTTTGAATGTAAGCACTGTGTTGCCGCCGCATTGTATTTGTTAAATACCGAATGCGGATTTTCTTTTTTCCAAATACAGCAACTACTAAAAATCACAAACCCTATCCAGGAAGATATTTTTATTGAACTTATAAGTAAAAGTCAGAAAAATAAAGACCCCGCAAAGCTTATTGCTTTACCGGCAAGCAAAAACAGCTCTAACGAATGGGAGTCATTTACTGAAACAGGAGCCATCAATCAATATAATCTGCATAGATATTCTGCTAATTATTACACTAACCAGAGCGATATCAATAAAGCAAGACAAAGCAATTTTGATGAACCGACACGGCATTGGCAATTTATATTTCAGGTAAATAAAAATGAGTTATACAACCCCGAAATTAAATTCGATTCAAACGAAACGTACACTTACAAATGCACTTGCACAAACACTACAAGGTTTCCTATGTGCAAACACGTACGCACTGTTTTTGATAAACTAACCTCAGAAAAGGGCTCCGGATATTTTTTGTCTTTTAAAGACTGGTCAACTCAAAAAAATGAAATGTTGAAGCCCTATGGTATTTCATTGAGGGATGAAGAATCAAAATATTTTGAATTTACTGTTGATTATTATAACACCCTTCAGCTAAAAGTACCAAAGGGATTTTACAAAGCAGATGATGTTGAAGGGCTAAAAAAGTTATCGGCTTCCCTACGGGTAAAAAGCAATAACAGCAGCCATTTGCACCGGCCTCTGCCTTTGCCCAACACCATCATAGATTTTGAAATTGGCTATGTGCTTAATTTAAAAAGTAAACGCCTGGGTTTAGGCTTTGAATTAGAGCTGGCAAAAGTGACTGATAAAGCGGGCAAAACTGATATTAAAAAACTATCCTTGAATACAGCCGTAAACCTACCGCTGTTGCGCCAATTCAACGATGAACAGTATGAAATGGCATTGGAGTTATCCGATCAGAAACTTTTAGCTTTTTTAAAATCAAAAGGCCATGGGTATGTGGGTAGTTACAGCAATCCTTTTAATCAAATGAGTGATGCCGCTACAAATGATTTGCAAACACACTACATTGAATACATCATAAAATTATGGCCGCACATTGTAAAAAGTAACAAGGTTTTTCTACTGGAAGATGGTAATTACAGCGTAAAAAACTGCAGACCGATTGAAGTAAGTGATCATAAAGTACTGCTATCCTTTAAAATAATAGCAGATGAAAAATTTATTACCATCTGGCTGATTCCTGTGTTTGAAGACAAATCTTATATTACTGAGATTGATAAGATAGTTTCTTTTTTTAATTTCCTTTTTAAAATAAATGAAGTTGTTCATGTTTTAAAAAACACGGAGGATATTCAGGTACTGGAACAGTTTAAAATTGGATTTATAAAAATACCGGCAACCCGGAAATTACAAGCTATAAAAAGCATTATATCGCCATTGCAGGAAAGATATGAAGTATACCTGCCACCTAATTTTGAAATTGAGACTGTGGAGGCAACGATGCAGCCGCAGGTGTTGCTAAAAGAATTTAATGAACAATTTTTAATGCTACAGCCACAGTTTTTGTATGATACTTCATTGGTTGATTATGATACCACAGCGGATGATATTGTACTTCAAAAGGAAGATGGCAGTTTGCAGATAATAAAAAGAGATTCAGACAGGGAAAAACAGTTTTATGAAACCCTGCGACCCTTGCACGAATCTTTTGATAAACAGCACCAGAACGATTTCTTTTTTATGCCGTTTAAAGAAGTAATGAAAGGCAACTGGTTTTTGAATACCGTGCGATACATGCAGGAAAATGGTTTTGTAGTAAAAGGTATGGAAAACCTGAAACGCTTCCGATACAATACCAACAAACCCACCTGGGAAATGAAAACCGGCAGCGGTATCGATTGGTTTGATCTTGAAATAAAAGTAAGTTTTGGTGATGAAGAAGTGCCGTTAAAAGATATAAGAAAGGCCATTATCAGCAATCAGAATATAGTAGTGCTGGGCGATGGTACTTTCGGCGTACTACCCGACGAATGGCTGCAGCAATACGGCATGATGTTCAAAATGGCAGAACAGCAAAAAGATGGCTCCATGCGGTTGAGCAAACTCCACTTCACGTTGATAGACCAGTTGCATGACCAAATTGACGATGAAGCTATTTTTAAAGAAATAGAAAGTAAAAAACAAAAATTAAAAGACATTGAAAATATACAACTGATAAAGCACAGTAAAAACATCAAAGCCAAACTACGTCCTTACCAGCTAAGTGGTTTTCAATGGATGCAAACGCTGGATGAGCTTGGCTGGGGCGGCTGTTTGGCTGATGACATGGGCCTCGGAAAAACCTTACAGGCCATCACTTTTCTGCAGTTTCTAAAAGAAAAATACAAAGGAAGCACACACCTGGTAGTTTGCCCTACATCTCTAATCTACAACTGGGAAAATGAATTGAAAAAATTTGCTCCCAAATTAAAATACCATATTTATTACGGCACCAGCCGGGAATTTACTGATGAACATTTTGAAGATTACGATATAGTAATCACCAGCTATGGTTTGGTAAGAAATGATATGGAACAGATGTTGAAATTTAACTGGCACTACGTTATACTGGATGAGAGCCAAACCATCAAAAACCCCGAAGCGCAGGTTACAAAAGCGGTACAATTGCTTAAAGCAAAAAACAGGCTTGTAATGAGTGGCACACCGGTGCAGAACAACACTTTTGACCTGTATGCACAATTTAATTTTATCAACCCCGGCATATTGGGCAGCAAAGATTTTTACAAAACA
>JBBQKO010000217.1:0-7119 GCA_038327005.1 Chitinophagales bacterium
TTTATCGGTTATCCAAACGTGGGGAAGAGTAATATTTTGGAGGCGATTGGTTTGTTAACTTTTGTTAGGCTAAAAAGACCAATAGGTTTAAAGGGATTAGTGAGGTTTGAAAAATTAACTCAATTATTTAATAACTATAACATTCATACTGCATCTGTTATAGAATTCAACAAAAAGTATTCGCTGAATATAAAATATGAGGATGAAAAAGGGTTAGAGCTCAGATTAATAGATCATGAAGGAACTGATTTTCTTTTTAATTCTGGTAGATTAGGATTGCGTGTTGGTGTTGAACAAATACATTCAAGTTTGACCAATGGTATTGATGATTTTTCTGGAAGGTTGAAAGACTTGCAAACTTTGGAAGTAAAGCCATATAAGTTTTCAGAAATAAAATCATACAAAGAAGCGATATCTGCGTTGGAATTAGATATTCCATTCGGCAGAAATATGTTTGAAGTAATTATAAACAATACTGAATTAAAGAAAGAATTTATTGATTTGTTAGAAGCGACTGGTTTTCAATTATTATTTAATATTGCTGAAAATGATATTCAAGTTTACAGAGAAATCGAAAAGGGAAGTATTAATACGCTGCCCGTTTCATTGATTGCAGACACATTGATAAGACTTATTTTTTTTAAAACAGCGATACATTCAAATAAGGATTCCATTTTACTTTTTGAAGAACCAGAATCACACATGTATCCTCCCTACATTTCAAAGTTTACAAGTGATATCACTTGTGATGAAAATAAAAACCAGTTTTTTATTACAACCCATAGCCCGTTTGTATTGAATGATTTAATGGCTAACGTAGAAAAAGATGAATTAGCTATCTACATTGTAAGTTATGAGAAAGAAACAGGCGAAACACTGGTGCATAGGATGAATGATAATGATGTACAGGAAGCCTACCAGTTTGGCTATGATTTTTTTATGAATATTGATCAATTCCTACCACAGAAACAACATAGCTAATTTTGAAGATAACTGGTGGATGTATTTTGTGCCGGAGTGTTTTTTTGATACAGTTCTCTTAAAAAAATTATTACTTACAAATAAAAGAATAGTACATAGAAAAGGTTGCAATAATGTTGTTAATGATTTGGATAGTGATCGGTTAAAAGATTCATTTGCTGTTGCGATTATTGATAAGGATAAAAGGGAACTAAATTATTTGAAACAATGTTCAATACTTTATAATCATAATAAAGTAGTTTTATTAAAACATGTTAATAGAAATCAGTTTGTAATTCAACTCAATCCGCCTTTGGAAAAGTGGGTGATTGAAATTCTGGATGAGAACGAATTGGCAATTGAAGATTTTGGATATGTCCGGGCATATAAAAAGCTAAAGAAGCAAATAAAAGATGATATTGATAATGAGGGGGATGAACGTTTAAACAAACTGGTAAATGCAATTATCAAAACTGATTGTGAATCAATTAAGGTAATAAGATCTTTTTTGCACTATTTGAAAAATAACAATTATCGAACGGATATAAATGAATTAATAAATGGCTGAAGAAATTAAAACCTTTAAAGTAACCATCGATAACATCACCATTGATGTGCCGGCAGGTACCACCGTATTAAACGCTGCCCGACAAATTGGTGGCGATGTTACTCCACCTGCAATGTGCTACTACAGCAAGCTACAAGGTAGTGGTGGTAAATGCCGTACATGCCTGGTAGAAATTGCCGCAGGATCTACAGCAGACCCACGACCAATGCCCAAACTGGTTGCATCTTGCCGCACAACGGTGATGGATGGTATGATTGTAAAAAATATTACCAGTGAAAAAGTAAAAGATGCAAGAGCAGGAGTAGTAGAGTTTTTATTATTAAATCATCCGCTCGATTGTCCTATTTGTGACCAGGCCGGCGAATGTCATTTACAGGATCTTGGATACGAACATGGTAAGGAAGGAACCCGGTACGAATTTCCACGAAGAATATTTGAGAAAGAAGATATCGGTCCATACATCCAGTTGCACATGACAAGGTGTATACTCTGCTATCGGTGCACCTATGTAGCGGATCAGTTAACGGATAAAAGAGTGCATGGTATTTTGGATAGAGGAGAACATGCAGAAATTTCAACCTACATTTCTAAAGCTATCGACAATGACTTTAGCGGAAATATGATTGATGTTTGTCCGGTAGGAGCATTGACGGATAAAACATTCCGTTTTAAAAACAGGGTATGGTTTACAAAGCCGGTGGATGCACATCGCAATTGCGAAACAGCAGGTTGCTGTGGCAAATCTACATTGTGGCTGCGGGGAGATGAAGTATACCGGGTAACTGTACGTAAAGATGAATGGGGTGAAGTGAAAAGTTATGATGGTAAACCTGGCTGGATTTGTAATACCTGTAGGTTTGATAAAAAGAAAACAAGTGATTGGGTGATAGAAGGCGTTACAAAAGTTAACCGTCATTCCGTGATTGCACAAGGTAGATATGAGGGATTGGTTATGCCAAAAGAAACTATCAAAGAAGTAATGGGCGGTAGAAGCCCACTCCTGCTGATGGACATCCATACAGAAAGTGAGGTTAATAATCCCAATATTCATTTAAGCGAAATCAACGGTCCGGCACATTCGGATGATTTTATTACTCCGAAAGTTTAAAGGGGATTGGTTTTGAATATTTGAATATTGATGGCAACTATTTAATAAAAAATCAGGTATGAAAAAGCATTTAGCGAAGAACCCGGTAAAATGGATAATAGCAGTTTTCTTGCTGATGTCTTTTTTAACACATTTACCTGAAACTATGCAAGGATTTATTGAAGGGTGGAATAGTGTACGTTGAAACTGATTAAATGTAGGATTCTGGTATATTAAAATGCAGGAGCATTCGAAAGCAGGATTGATTCTGCCAAATTGTAACTTAGAAAAGCGGATAAAAAATATTTATACAATAGATTATGTTATTATCAATTGGGTTGTCTATCGTGATTGAAAAGCTTGTTTTAATCGTTGTCGTAGTGATGTCATCATTGGTGATTGCCATGTATGCAACCTGGGCAGAGCGCAAGGTAGCGGCTGTTTTGCAAGACAGGCGTGGCCCCAACCGTGCCGGGCCTTTTGGTTTATTCCAGCCGCTGGCAGATGGGTTGAAATTGTTTTTCAAGGAAGAAATTATTCCAAATTTATCATCCAAGTTTTTATTTATCCTCGGCCCTTGCCTGGCGATGTTAACCGCCATGATGACCGGTGCCGTTATCCCGTGGGGAGATAAGGTTCATTTTTTTGACAGGGATATTCCGTTGCAAATTGCGGATATCAACATTGGTATTTTGTATGTGTTTGGTGTGGTAAGCATGGGGGTTTATGGTATTATGATTGGTGCCTGGGCAAGTAACAATAAGTATTCATTAATGGGTGGATTGAGAGCAGCCTCTCAGATCATCAGTTATGAACTGGCAATGGGTATCGCATTGATTGCGTTATTGATGTCAACAGGTACACTTAGCCTAAAAGAAATTGTAGAGCAACAACAGGAAAATTGGTATAGCTGGAATATTGTTAAACAGCCACTTGGTTTTTTAATCTTTTTAATTTGTGCCTTCGCAGAGTGTAATCGAACACCATTCGATTTGGCAGAAGCAGAAAATGAATTAATCGGTGGTTACCATACAGAATATTCATCCATGAAACTGGGCTTCTTCCTGTTTTCCGAATATATCAATATGTTCCTAAGTAGTTCGGTTATGGTGAGTTTATATTTTGGTGGATATGATATTCCATTTTTTAATGATGCTGCTATTACTGAAAGCATCGGTGTTAATTGGATGGCATTGATCCATATAGGTGTTTTTTTAATAAAGGCCTTTGCATTTCTGTTTTTATTCATGTGGGTAAGGTGGACGATTCCCCGTTTCCGCTACGATCAACTGATGAACCTTGGCTGGAAGGTTTTGATACCCCTGGCATTGATCAATATGCTGGTGACAGGAGCGTTTATTTTATTTCAACAAAATAACTGGCATTTCTAAACAATAAAAATATCTTTGCGCAACTTTTTAGGTTGCAACAATTATAAATAATATGCAAGCATTAACAAGCAGAGCCAAACAAGTAGACCGCAGGCCAATGAGTATGTTGGAGAGAGCTTACCTGCCGGCTATTTTTAAAGGAATGAAGATTACATTTGGTCATATTTTTAAGAAAAAGCCAACGATCAATTACCCGGAAGTTACACGTCCTTTTAGCCCGGTTTTCAGGGGGCTTCATGTTTTAAACAGGGATGAAGAGGGAAGAGAAAATTGCACAGCTTGTGGCTTGTGTGCAGTATCCTGCCCGGCAGAGGCAATTACTATGGAAGCTGCTGAAAGAAAGCCGGGAGAAGAAAATTTATACAGGGAAGAGAAATATGCGGCAAAATATGAAATCAATATGTTGCGCTGTATTTTCTGCGGATTATGTGAAGAAGCTTGTCCTAAAGACGCCATTTATTTAAGTGAAACTTTTGCCCCGGCTAATTTCCAACGCAAAGGGTTCATCTATGGTAAAGATGATTTATTAATTCCTAATCCGGTAACTGAGCCAGAAGCTTATGCAAAGGCAAAAGGAGGAAGGGTTACAATAAAATAGTCATAGATAACGATACTTTCCCATTGCTGGAATGAACACAATAACTTATGAATGTAATAGAAATAATGTTTTGGTTTTTAAGTGTACTGGCCTTAGGCAGTGCCGCCATGGTGGTTGCCAGCAAAAGCCCGGTGCATAGCATTTTGTATCTGATTCTCGTTTTCTTCGCTATTTCAGGTCACTATATATTATTGAATGCACAATTTCTGGCGATCGTAAATGTCATTGTTTACGCAGGTGCAATTATGGTGTTATTTTTATTTGTGGTGATGTTGATGAACCTGAATGCCGAATCTGAACCGCAGCAAAAAAATAGATGGTTTTTATATATTGGTGGTATCGCAGGTGGAAGTTTGTTACTGGTAATTGTGGCTGCGTTAAAACAAACGGCAGCTACTACACAGTTGGTTCAAATGAGCGGCGGCAATGTAGGTCTGATAAAAAATCTGGGGATGTCGCTGTTTACAGATTTCGTTTTTCCGTTTGAAATAAGTAGTGTACTTTTTTTAAGTGCAATGATTGGGGCAGTTGTAATATCTAAAAGAGAATCACAACAGTAATTTTAAAAATTTAAGATGAAGCAAATTTCCCTGATCGCAATAGTTTTAACAATGCTTTTTTGCAATGTATTCGCTCAAGTTGATTTTGATAAAGCTTTTAACATGGGCAATCTGTTAGGCAAAACGATGTACGTAAAGAAGGGATTTGCTCCTAAGTTTTCTGTCGGTAATCTATCAATACCTGGTATTAATAAATTGGGCGAAGTTTTTGGATTGAAGAGGAATGAAGAAATCAACAGGTTATTTAAAACCTATAAAACCGGCCGAACAGTTTATAGAATCGCAGCTTGTGCGGGAAGTGCTATTTTAGTATATGGCTCAGCTAAATCACTTGATAAAGCGGCACTGAAACAAGATTATCAGGGTGCCGTGATCAGTGGATTATCAAGTATTGGATTTGGGTTGTTAAGTAAGTTTCTTACTAAACAAGCATCTTATAAGGCCGTAGACATTTTTAATGGACTTATAAAGCGAAAAATTAAAGATATTTTGTCAGTTAAACCTGCGTCCAATACAATTGGAATGGGGGTTTACGTAAAGTTATAAATTTTTATATGCCGGTATATTATTACATTTTTTTAGCAGTTGCATTATTTAGTATAGGTGTAATCGGTGTTTTAATTCGCCGTAATGCTATTATTATATTCATGTGTATTGAATTGATGTTAAACGCTGCCAACCTATTGCTGGTTGCTTTTTCTAAAATGCACAACCAAGCCATTGGACTTACCAATCCCAATGCAGCTAGTGATGCACAAATATTTGTATTTTTTATAATGGTTGTGGCTGCGGCTGAAGTAAGTGTAGGGTTGGCTATCATCGTAATGATGTATAGAAATACGCATTCGGTAGATGTGAATTTTTTAAACAGGTTGAAGAATTAAAACTCCAACAACTAACGGAGAGCAAGGCACGAGAATTAATATTTATAGATATTTTATTAAACAATACACTACGCTTTAAAAAAAGGTGTAGATAAAATCTCCTCTAGGGGTTTTGGACTTATGAATAATGTACTACAAATAGTTTGGCTGATTCCACTTTTACCATTGATTGGTTTTTTGATCAATGGACTGGGTAGAAATAATTTATCTAAAACATTGTCGGGTATTATAGGTAGCGGGGTTATTCTGGCTTCCTTCGCGATAAGTGTTTACGTATTTTTTAGTGTAAAGGGCGGTAATACGCATGTAGCGCATTATTTTGATTTCATCAATACCGCATCTCTTAAGGTGGGATTCGATTTGCAGATCGATCAACTGTCTTCACTTTTCTTATTAATTATTACTGGTGTTGGTTTTTTAATACATGTATATTCTACCTCTTACATGCATGAAGAGCCTTCCAAAGATTTCGCAAAATATTTTTCTTTTCTGAATCTATTTGTTTTTTCCATGTTGCTGCTAGTTATGGGCGGTAACTATATTATCATGTTCATCGGTTGGGAAGGCGTAGGTTTATGTTCCTACCTTTTAATTGGATTTTGGTTTAAGAACAATGATTTTAATAATGCTGCAAAGAAGGCTTTCATCATGAACCGCATTGGTGATCTTGGATTTTTGCTGGCTGTGTTTTGGTTATTGGCTAAGCTTGGAACTGCAGATTATCACTCAGTATTCGCTAATGTATCGAAGCTTACCGCATTTGATATTACCGGAATTACCATGCTATTATTTGTAGGTGCCACCGGCAAAAGTGCACAGATACCTTTGTACACCTGGTTGCCCGATGCGATGGCGGGTCCTACACCTGTGAGCGCTTTAATTCATGCTGCTACCATGGTTACTGCAGGTATATACATGATAGCCCGTAGTAATATTTTATTTACAATGGCTCCCGCAACACAAACGGTGATTGCAATAGTTGGACTTGCGACTGCTATACTTGCTGCCACCATAGCCTTAAAACAAAATGACATTAAAAAAGTGCTGGCTTACTCCACTGTTAGCCAGTTG
>JBBQKO010000218.1:0-7108 GCA_038327005.1 Chitinophagales bacterium
GATGGGATTGTATAGAAAAATAACGATTAAAAATATTAGCTAATGATTTTAAAAAATTAGCACATTATCGAATTAGCTAATTAGCAAATTAAAAGAAACATGCTGTATCACTTATTTGATTGGTTAACGGAGCACTGGAAAGTATCAAAATTTCCGGGCAGCGGACTGTTTCAGTTCATTACATTTCGTGTGATGCTTGCGGTGATATTAAGTTTATTTATTACTACCGTGTATGGCAAAAAACTGATCCGTTTCCTGCAAAAAAAGCAGTTGGGCGAAACGGTTAGGGATTTGGGACTGGCTGGTGAGCAGCAGAAAAAAGGTACCCCAACAATGGGTGGTATCATTATTTTACTGGCGATTTTAATACCCACTTTATTACTGGCGAACCTTGATAAAGTGTACATCCGCCTGATGATATTGTGTACGGTTTGGTTAGGCATCATTGGTTTTATAGATGACTATTTAAAGATCAGGTCTAAACGATTGGCGCAGGCAAAGGGTGCCAATTATAAAAAGAGTGACAGTGATGGTTTGGCCGGGCGTTTCAAAATTTTTGGACAGGTTGTGTTGGGAATCATTGTTGGAGCAACGCTCTATTTTACGGAGAGTGTGGTGGTGCAAAGGGAAGTGTACAATCCTGATTTTTCACAAGTGAGAGAATCCGTATTGCAACCGGGAGAAATATTAATGAGCGACAGTTTTAACGTAGTAAATATTGATGGTAAAAGGCACCTGTTTGTGAAAGTGAAATCACCCATTACTACCATTCCTTTTGTAAAAAATCATGAGTTCAATTATGCAAAGCTTTTACCTGCTGGTTTGCAGGAGTACACCTATATATTGTATATCCTCATTGTAATATTTATTGTAACAGCGGTAAGTAATGGTGCAAATATTACAGATGGATTGGATGGATTGGCAACGGGGGTTAGCGCCATCATTGGTATTTCGCTGGGCATTTTTGCCTACACAAGTGGTAATATCAAGTTTGCAGAATACCTCAATATTATGTACATCCCCAACCTGGGTGAACTGTCCATTTTTATTGCAGCTTTTGTAGGCGCCTGTATTGGATTTTTATGGTACAACTCCTATCCGGCGCAGGTTTTTATGGGTGATACCGGAAGTTTGGCACTCGGAGGTATCATTGCAGCATTGGCAATCATTGTGCGTAAAGAGCTGTTGATTCCTATTTTTTGCCTTGTGTTTTTTGTTGAATTATTGAGTGTAATGATACAGGTCTCGTGGTTTAAATATACCAAGCGAAAGTATGGCGAAGGAAGGCGGGTTTTTTTAATGAGTCCACTTCATCACCATTACCAAAAGTTAGGTTACCATGAAAGTAAAATAGCCGTGCGGTTTTGGATTATAACAATACTATGCGTGGTGATGGCCATTGTAACATTGAAATTAAGATAGTTTTTTCCTGTCTTACGGGGGCAGGAACAAGATATTCAAAAGTACCGATACCCGTTAAGTTCTATGCTGTTGAAAAACCATTTTTATTGTGTGTAGCAATACAGACAGCCCTCATTGAAAAGAATGACCTGTTAAGTTCTATGCTGTTGAAAAACCATTTTTATTCTGTGTAGTAACACAGCCAGCCATCATTTAAAGAATGGCTGGTTAAATACTATACTGTTTTAAAACAAATTTTGATTACTGCCTTGTGTAGTAAACCAGGTATTAGTAAATGAAGAAACGAATCGTCATATTGGGTTCAGGCGAAAGTGGAGTGGGTGCCGCTCTGCTGGCTAAGCAGCAGGGGTATGATGTGTTCGTAAGTGATGGAAGTTCGATAAAGGAAGTGTATAAAAATGAACTGATACAAGGGCAGATTGATTTTGAAGAATCACAGCACACGGTAGAAAAAATATTGAATGCAGATGAAGTGATGAAGAGCCCCGGTATTCCCGAAAAAAATGAACTGGTAAAAATAATCAGGGCAAAAGGTATTCCGGTTATCAGTGAAATAGAGCTGGCCTACAGGCACAAGGGCGGTAGTAAAATTATTGCCATCACAGGTAGCAATGGTAAAACAACTACCACTTCCTTAATCTGGCATATTTGTAAAAATGCCGGAAGGGAATGTGCGATGGTCGGGAATATTGGTTATTCATTTGCAAGACAGGTGGCGGTTGATCCAAAACCTTTGTATATCATCGAAATTAGTTCATTTCAGTTAGATGATATCAAAACGTTTCGCCCTGATGTAGCAGTACTAACCAACATTACACCCGATCACCTGGACCGGTACGATTATAAAATGCAAAACTATGTTGGCAGCAAGTTTCGCATTGTGGAGAATCAACAGGAAGGCGATGTATTCATTTACAATTTAGACGACGAAGAAACAAACAAACATATTAATAACTATTCCATTAAATCAACCTTATACCCGATAACCATGAGTAAAGAATTACCACAGGGTGCGTACCTGACAAACGCCCAAATGCACCTTAAATGGAAAGGTGAAGATATGCAGATGAGCATCGAAGATTTTGCACTAAAAGGAAAACACAATCAATACAACAGCATGGCAGCAAGTCTTGCATCAACAGCAGTGGATATAAAAAAACCAGTCATCAGGGAGTCGCTTCAAACTTTTGAAAGCCTGGAACACAGGATGGAACCAGTTGCTACCATCAGGGGCGTACAATTTATAAATGACAGCAAGGCGACCAATGTTAACAGTACCTGGTTTGCTTTGGAAAGCATGGAAAAAGCTACCATCTTAATTTTAGGCGGTGTAGATAAGGGTAACAATTATGCGATACTAAATGATATGGCGAAAGAGAAAGTGAAAGCCATTGTATGCCTGGGTAAAGATAACACCAAGATTCATGAATCGCTTGGGGATGTTGTTTCCCTGATTATAGATACTGCCAGCGCAGCAGAAGCAGTGCAGGCAGCATTTCGCATTGCAGAAAAAGGCGACATTGTTTTGTTGAGTCCGGCCTGCGCAAGTTTTGATTTGTTTAAGAATTACGAAGACAGGGGAAACCAGTTTAAGGCAGCCGTTAAAGATCTGTAGGGTAGTAAGTGTAATTCATTTTGCAATAAATATTTTAAAAGATACAACCTGTAAAAGTTAACCGGTAAATTTTATACACTCCTTTAAAGGCAGGGGAAAAAATGGCAGATATTAAATCGATATTGAAACAATTATTTGGCACCAGCGAATCTGATGAAGCTACATTCAATACCTCGTTTATGGGGGCCGGTGGTATGGGAGGAAGCCTGGTTAGTAAAACCAGGGGCGACCGTGTTATCTGGGCCATCGTGATCATATTGACATTGATTAGTCTGCTGGTAGTTTACAGCAGCACCGGTTCACTCGCCTACAAATACAGCAAGAGTACCGAGAGTTACCTGTTCAAGCAATTTACCTTTATCATTTTAGGCGTCATTATTATCTACTTTGCACACAGGGTTAATTATACGATCTATTCCAGGGTAGCGCTTATCTTGTTTTTGATATCTATTCCTTTATTGATCTACACCTATTTTTTTGGAGCTACGCTGAATGAAGGCAGCCGCTGGATTAAACTACCGGTTATTAATATGACTTTTCAAACGTCTGATTTAGCGAAGCTGGCACTGTTCATGTATTTGAGCAGGCAGTTGAGTAAAAAGCAGCAAGTAATCAAAGATTTTAAAAAAGGATTTTTACCTATCATCACGCCAGTGGCAATTATTTGTCTGCTCATTGCACCTGCTAATTTATCCACGGCAATATTGGTGGCCGGCACTAGTTTTATGCTGATGTTCATCGGGCGTGTAAACACCAAACATATTTTGGCAACCATCGCAATCGCAATGATTCCCATTATGATTTTGTTTCTGGTAGCTGTAAAATACTACGATAAAGAGGAAGGTAAATCGAAAGATTTGCCAGCATTGTTTTCAAGTGGTCGGGTACCTACCTGGATCAGCAGGATACAAACTTTTGTGTACAGTTCCAAGGGGGATGGCAATGAAAAATCGTACCAGATTAACCAGGCAAAAATTGCCATTGCAAGTGGCGGCTGGTTTGGCAGGGGGCCGGGCAATAGTAATGCAAGAAACTTTTTACCGCACTCTTACAGCGATTTTATTTTTGCAATTATCCTGGAAGAATATGGACTGCTGGGTGGTGCATTTATTGTATTTATCTATTTGCTGTTTCTATATCGATGTATAAGATTGTACCGAAAATGTCCTTTTGCTTTTGGTGCGTTTCTTGCATTAGCGCTCAGCTTTACATTGGTAATACAAGCCATTGCAAATATGGGCGTAAATGTAAACGTGTTTCCAAATACAGGGGTAACGTTGCCGCTGGTAAGTATGGGTGGAAGTAGCTTCCTCTTTACTTGTTTGTCCATCGGTATTATTTTAAGTGTTGCAAGAAATGTTGAGCAACAGGAGAAGCCCTTGAATCCTGAAGCAGGAACTTAAGGCGTGATTTACAACAAAAAAGGTGCATTATAAAATGCATTAGAAAGTGTTACTGATTTGAAGCGAATAGATAAATGAAGCAAGTAAATAAATAAATAAAAGAATTAAGTTTCCCTTTCCGGGAATAGGGGCATGAATGAAGAAAGTAAAAATATTGACAAGCTAAATGCTAAATCTGGTGAAGCGGCGGCAAGACCTCGTATCATCATTGCTGGAGGCGGCACCGGAGGTCATATTTTTCCTGCAATAGCTATTGCAAATGCCATTGTAAAAATGCAACCTCAAACAGAAGTTTTATTTGTGGGAGCCAAAGGGAAAATGGAGATGGAAAAAGTGCCATTAGCGGGTTACCGAATTGAAGGTTTAGATATAGCAGGATTTAACAGAAGTTCTTTGATTAAAAATATTGGCTTACCATTTAAACTCGTAAAAAGTTTTATTCAGGTAAGGCAAATCATTCAGTTATTTAAGCCGACGGCCGTAATTGGTGTTGGAGGTTATTCAAGTTTTCCGGTGCTGCGGTATGCACAGGCAAAGGGCATAAAAACTTTCGTTCACGAGTCTAATTCTTTTGCAGGTAAATCGAATATGCTGCTAGGTAAAAAGGCCACCAAAATATTTGTAGCCATCGATGGAATGGAGAAGTTTTTTCCTGCGGATAAAATTATTATTTCAGGTAATCCTGTTAGGGAAAGTATTTCACAAAGTACCATTTCAAAGGAAGATGCCATTCGTTTTTTTGGACTAGAGCCTTACAAGAAAACCATTCTTGCCATTGGTGGAAGCCTTGGTGCAAAAAGTATCAATGAGGCGCTGGCAGCAGGTATTGATGAGTTTGAAAAAAATGATTTGCAGCTAATTTGGCAAACAGGAAAGCCATTTGGAGAAAAAGGGAAACTAGTGGCGGAGGGCAAAAAAAATGTTTGGGTAAATGATTTTATAACACAAATGGAATATGCATACGCAGCGGCTAATATCGTTATTAGCAGAAGCGGTGCAATGTCGGTAGCTGAATTGTGTGTGATGAAAAAGCCGGCTGTATTTGTACCATTTCCATTTGCGGCGGAAGATCACCAAGCGGTAAATGCACAAAAATTGGTAAGTAAAAATGCAGCAAAGATGATAAAGGACAGCGATGCGTTGAATGAGCTGGTTCCGTTGGTAATCAGTTTATCGAAAGATGCAGTGCTGCAGGAAAGATTGATAGAAAACATCAGCAAACTGGCCATTACGAATGCTGATGAAATTGTGGCAAAAGAAGTTCTAAAGTCGATTAGTTAAAAAATAAATAAAAATTAAATAAGCAGTAAAAAAGGATACCAATAGCAATTTTCACCATTGCCAATTGCCAATTGATCATTTCCAATTTGCAATTCACCATTCACCAAATGAACGCATACAACAACATATTATCCGCTTTAAATACTTCCCGCAAGGTAGCTGAAGGGGAAGTGCCGGCTGTTTACTTTTTGGGTATCGGGGGAATTGGTATGAGCGCACTGGCACGATATTTTAAATGGTTGGGTGTTGTGGTTAGTGGCTATGATAAAACGGAAACTGGTTTAACAAAGCTGTTAACAGCCGAAGGAATCAATATTCATTATGAAGATAATATTGAGCTGGTTGATAGAAATGCACAGATAGTTATTTATACACCGGCAGTTCCAAACGACCATCAGGAGTATAATTATTTTCTGCAGAATAATTATACAGTAGTAAAGAGAAGTGATGTGTTGGGCGCTATCACCAACGATTCATTTAATATTTGTATAGCAGGCACACATGGTAAAACCACTACCAGCACAATGGTGGGGCATATCCTTCGCCACAGCGAATTTGGCTGCAATGCATTCCTCGGCGGTATTGCTGTAAACTACAATACCAATTTCTGGAGTAGTCCTAATAATGTATGTGTAGTGGAAGCGGATGAATACGATAGAAGCTTTTTGAAATTGAGTCCTGATGTTGCCATCATCAGTTCCATGGATCCCGATCACCTGGATATTTATGGCACTGCCGAAAATATGGAGCAGGCATTTATTGATTTTTCAAAAAGATTAAAGCCTGAAGGACTTTTGATCAGCAAATTCGGACTGAAACGAAGCGAATCGTTGGGCGCAGATAAACACCTGACCTACCATTTGAATGATACCAACGCCAATGTATTTGCATCCAATATTAAAGCGCTCAACGGTAGTTACAGGTTTGATGTTATACAAAATCATCCCATCGCCGGAAATTGGATGTTGAAGGATGTGGTGTTGAATATGGGTGGAAAGCACAATATTGAAAACATGATTGCGGCCATTGCAGTAGCCCATTATACCGGCATTGAAGATGTAAAAATAATTGAAGCGGTTGCAGCATTTAAGGGAGTAAAAAGAAGGTTTGAATATATATTGAAAGACGATAAGCAGGTGTACATCGATGACTATGCGCATCACCCGGAGGAGCTAAGGGTATTGATCAGTGGGGCAAAAGCGATGTTTCCCAATAAGAAATGCAATGTAATTTTTCAACCGCATTTGTTTAGCAGAACCAGGGATTTGGCAGACGGCTTTGCAGAAGTATTGGACCTTGCGGACGATATCATTCTATTGCCTGTTTATCCCGCCAGAGAATTGCCTATGGAAGGTGTAAGCAGCGGAATGATTTTGGATCGAATGCA
>JBBQKO010000219.1:0-7033 GCA_038327005.1 Chitinophagales bacterium
AATCTGATTAAAATCTGTCTGATTGCCTTCGTGTTTTAGCCGGGTAAAATACCGGTGCAACTGGTTGATGGAATAAATAACCGACCGGGGAAATTGTTCATTTAATACAATTTGTTCCACCACGTTTGGCGCTTCAAATCCGCCACGGTAAGTTTTCAGGTATAACTCATAACCCGAAATAGACATTAAAAAATATTTCCAATAAGTGGTGTCAATGGTTTTATCCATCTGATAATTCATATCGCTGAATTTTACATCCAGGATATCGATGGACTGCATGGCCCTTTCCAAATATTTACCAATGTTGATAAAAGAGTTGCCTTCCCCCCTTGCCATGGTTACATCAGTGGTACCAAAATACAACAGTCCTTGTTTAATCAAATTGTCCAAAGTAGTAATGGGGTCCTCTCGCTGTAACAAGTCGGCCAGCTTATCCTGACGCATGATGTGATAAAAGTCGTTGATGCACTGCCACATTTCTTTAGTAATATGATCCTGCACACTGCGCCCGTTTTCCCTTGCCATGGTAACAATGTTCAACACCGAGTTTGGGTTGTCTTTACCAATCAGCATAAACTGAAGCACCCCCCTTGTATCATGCGCCAACGCATTGGCCTCTTCTTCCTTTAAGAAAGTAAAAATCTTTAAAACCGGCATCCACGAAAACTCCTCTGTATCATCCTGCGACGAAGCATAGTTGATTTTTAGCATCCTTAAAATGCCATCCGTACGTTCCATGTATCGGCTCATCCAGTATAAACTATCGGCAACTCTACTTAGCATAAGTAAAAACAAAGCCCCCGAGCCCCCTAAAGAGGGTTTTAAGAAGGCACTTTTTAATTAAGTGAATATTCTAGTTTAACATCTTTTTTAAATTCAAACCTCAACAAACTTTGAATAAGTCAGGTGGTATAATAAAGCCAAACATTTCTTTATAAAAAACTCTTCACCACATTAGGTTCCAGAACCCCCTTTCGGGGGGCAGGGGGGCCGCTCTTCACCTTAATTGGTTCCAGAACCCCCGTTCGGTGGGCAGGGGGCCCCACAGCATCACATTAGGTTCCCGAACCCCCTTTCGGGGGGCAGTGGGGCCGCTCTTCACCACATTAGGTTCCAGAACCCCCCTTTCGCGGGGCAGGGGGGCCGGTTTACTGTGCCAGCACCCAGGTATCCTTACTTCCCCCACCTTGCGATGAGTTTACAATCAGCGAACCTTCCCTCAATGCAACCCGAGTTAACCCACCCGGAACTATTTCAATACCATCCGGTCCGCATAAGGCATAAGGTCTCAAATCAACCCTTCTCGGTTTTAACTTGCCATCCATATAACAGGGCACTGTTGATAAACTAATAATGGGTTGGGCAATAAACTGTCGTGGATTTTGCAACACCTCTTCTTTGTATTGATCAATTTCTTCGCTGGTGGCAGCGCTGCCCATTAACATTCCGTAGCCGCCGCTTTCATTCGTTTTTTTAATCACCATGTTTTCGATGTTCTTAAAAACATGCTCCCGCTCTTCTTCTTTTCCTAACTGGTAAGTTGGTACATTTTTTAAAATGGGTTCTTCATTCAGGTAGTAACGGATCATGGCAGGCACAAAAGTGTAAATTGCTTTATCATCTGCCACTCCATTGCCCACAGCATTCACGATAGCCACATTTCCTTTTCGGTAAGCGCTCATAAGACCTGCAACGCCCAACATACTACCAGGGTCAAATACCAAAGGATCCAAAAAGTCATCATCTACCCTGCGGTAAATTACATCTACCTGCTGCAATCCGCTGGTAGTTTTCATGTACACTTTATGATTGTCTACTACCAGGTCACTGCCTTGCACCAACTCAACACCCATCAATCTTGCAAGGGTGGTATGCTCAAAATAAGCCGAGTTATAAATGCCCGGCGTAAGTAATACGATGGTTGGATTTTTTATTTGCCTTGGCGACAAAGAAACTAAATTTCTATGTAAAATAGTTGGATACTCGGTCACGCTGCGAACATTGCTTTGCGGTAACAAATAAGGGAAAATCCGTTTGGTGATTTCCCTGTTTTCGAGCATATAACTTACGCCGCTTGGGGTACGCAAATTATCTTCGAGTATATAAAAAGAACCATCATTATTGCGGATCAGGTCAATACCCGCAATGTGTACATAGATATCATACGGCACCGGAAAATTTTGCATTTCACGCAGGTAATGTGGGCAACTATAAATCATAGCCGCAGGTACCACGCCGTCTTTAATAATAAACTGTGTGCTGTAAATATCTTTTAAAAAAAGGTTGAGCGCTTTTAATCGTTGCTTGATTCCTTTTTCAATAAAATCCCAATCGGAAGCAGTAATGATGCGAGGAATAATATCAAAAGGAAATATTTTTTCAATGCCTTCGCCGCTGCTGTACACAGTAAACGTTACACCCTGGCTCATAAATAAGCGCTTGGCAAACTCTTCCCGTTTATTCAGGTCGTCAATTGAAAGTTTTTCCAGGAACTCAACAACGTTTTTATAATGTTCCCTAACTGATGAGTTGGTGTACATTTCATCCCATGTATTGGTGTCCACCAAATATGACTGCATTAGATCACTTGTTTGCATAGTTATCAGTTTTGGAAATGTAAACAGCAGGCAATCGTACAAACCTTAGTTTTTCAAATATAATAAATCAAATCAGTTTTCAATCATGCAATTCTACATTATTGGTAACTTTGCTTATATTAATTTTTTTATAATGAAGAAGATTGCGATGATACCTGCCCGTTATGCAGCCACCCGTTTTCCAGCAAAATTGATGCAGTTGCTGGGTAGTAAAACAGTTATCCGGCATACCTATGATAATACCGTTGCAACCGGTTTATTTGATGAAGTTATAGTAGTTACCGACAGCGAACTTATTTATGATGAAATAGTAAACCATGGTGGCAAAGCAGTTAAAAGTAAACGGACACATGAAAGCGGCAGCGACCGGATAGCAGAAGCTGTAGCGGATATGGAGGTGGAAATAGTAGTAAATGTGCAGGGAGATGAACCCTTTGTACAAATTGAACCACTCGAAAAATTATTGAAAGTTTTTGAAGGAGAAGCAGGGGAAAATGTGCAGGTGGCATCCCTGATGCAGATCATGAAAGAACAGCAATTTATTGATGACCCCAATTTTGTAAAAGTAGCGGTTGATAAAAATATGCATGCATTGATGTTTAGCAGGAGTGTGATTCCATATCACCGGGATAAACAAATGGTACCAGTTTATTATGAACACATTGGTGTGTATGCTTTTCGCAAACAGGCCCTCATGGATTTTACCAACTGGCCAATAACACCCCTGGAAGCGGCAGAAAAAATCGAATGCCTTCGTTACCTGGAAAATGGTGTTTCGCTCAAAATGGTTGTAACAGAATATATGGGAGTGGAGATTGATACACCGGAAGATTTGGTGAGGGCGGCGGCATTGTTAAGTTGATAGCAAATCCCTAAGAATAAACCGTTGAGTTTTTTAAGAACCGCTGCCAGTCCTCCAGCATCTTACCTTTTAAAACCCGCGGGAATTTATGTTGCCCGCCAATTTTGCCTTTTGATTTCATAAAGTCCATGAACGTGTCTTCGGATAAAACGGTTACAATCACCTCTTTGAGTGCATGTTTTCTCTCTACCTCATAATCATCATTCAGCTCTTTCAGTTTGTTGTCGATGCGCACTCTCAACTCTTCCTTATTTACAATGTCATCGGTAGCCACAAACCAATGATGGGCGAAAAACTGGCCATATGGTTCGCCTGCTACGGTAAATTCAGGTATGGAAATATTAAGATCTTCGCTCACCATTTCAATGGCTTTGTTCATATTGTCTACACTCAAATGCTCGCCAACAAGGCTTAAAAAATGTTTGGTTCGGCCGGTAATGATGATTTCGCTTTCTTCTTTGTTGATCAGTCTTACTGTATCACCAATGGCATATCGCCAGGTGCCTGCATTGGTACTAATTAAAATGGCGTAGTCCTTATTTTCTTCAATTTCATGAATCATGAAAACTGTTGGTTCTTCCACCATATTACCTTCAACGTCAAAATTGTGTTCATCAAAGGGAACAAATTCAAAGAAAATATTATTGTTCAATGCCAGGTGCATTCCCACAGCGCCCTGCCTGTTTTGATACGCCAGAAATCCTTCACTTGCCAGATAGGTTTCAATATAAGTAATGGGTTGGCCAAGCAATTTTTCAAACCCTTTTTTATACGGTTCCATCGCTACACCGCCGTGCACATAAAAAGCCAGGTTAGGCCATATTTCATGAATGTTCTTTAGTTTGTAGCGGTCAATTATTTTTTCCATACACAACTGAAGCCATGCAGGTACGCCTATAATAAAACCGATATCCCAGTTGGGTGCATTGTCTACAATTTCTTCCAGCTTCTTTGCCCAGTCTTTTTCTTTGGCAATCTTTTTGCCCGGCTTGTAAATGCCAAGTCCCTGGAACCAAAAGGGAAGATTTTTCTGTTGAATGCCACTTAAATCTCCGGCGAAATAAGTGGGCCCTTTTTGCAGTTGGGTACTTCCACCCAGCATTAACCAACCCTTACCCAACGCACTTTTTGGTACATCATCGTATTTGGCAAGGCTCAATAGTTGTTTAAAACTCGTGACGGTATTGCTGCGAATCAAATCTTTTGTGATCGGGATAAATTTACTGGCGGCCTCGCTGGTGCCGCTGCTTAACGCAAAGTAATGTATCACTCCGGGCCAGCAAACATCCGGAATGCCGTCTTTTGCCTTATGCCACCATTGTGCATATATTTTGCTATAATCGTAAGTGGGAACCAGTTGCTGAAACTTTTTGCCGGGATGACGGCTCATCAGTATTTCATCAAACTTATATAATTGGCCAAACTGGGTAAACCTTGCTTTGCGTAACAATCTTTTCAGCACTTTTATTTGCTGCCGCCGGGGGTCGCTAATGGGCAGGTTAAGTGCTCTTGCGATACTTTTTGGTAGTTTCAATTCAAAAATTGGCATGCAATGGAATATGGGTTTAAAACAAATTTACTGTTTAGAGTTGTTTCCTTAATAATAATTTCTCAAAAGCTACAGACTTGTTTTCCGGTAATAAACCTGTCGAAAGGTTTTTAAAGTATTTAAATATACGGCAAAAATAGAGAACTTTTTACATCAGTATCATTAAGAGGTTAATTTCAAATTGCGGTAATTTCTTATATCGAACTTTTATTGGAATTTGAAAATGGCTGTGATCTATCAATGGCCAGTTCATTTATGAAATAGATTCTTTTTTATCAATAAAAATGTCTTACACAATTCACTTTCATTCCAGCACCAATCATCAAATTGACGTAGTTTTGTACCCAAAAAAACAAGCCATATATGAAAAAATTTTTTGTTTCGGTTGTACTAACCATCTCGTTGTTAAAAGCCAGTGCTGATGAAGGGATGTGGCTACCCATGTTATTAGGCGAACAGGTGTATGCCGACATGGTAAAAAAGGGTTTGAAACTAACGAAAGAGCAACTATATTCCATCAATAAATCTTCGCTAAAGGATGCCATCATTATTTTTGGTGGGGGTTGCACAGGTGAAATTGTAAGCGACCAGGGATTGATATTTACCAATCACCACTGCGGCTATGGTGCCATTGCCAGTGCAAGCACCGTAGAAAACAACTATTTAAAAAATGGCTTTTATGCCTACAATAAAGGCCAGGAAATAAAGAGCGGACTAACCGTACAGTTTCTGGACAAAATCGTAGATGTTACCAAGGAGGTAGAAGAAGCCTTAAAAGGATTGGATTGGGTAGAGCGGGTGAAGAAAACCCAGGAAGTTTTAAAAGCAATCACAGATAAAGTAGCAGATAAAGACAATGGCCTTGCCGGTAGAATTTATCCAATGTTTAAGGGCAATCAATACATCATGTATGTGTATAAAACGTACAGGGATATTCGCCTGGTAGGTGCACCGCCGGAAAGTGTAGGTAAATTTGGCGGCGATACCGATAACTGGGAGTGGCCAAGACACACCGGCGATTTTTCTATTTTCAGGGTATATGCAGCAAAGGATGGTACGCCAGCGGATTATAGTTTAGACAATACGCCATTGAAACCAAAGCATTTTTTACCCGTTAGCATCAAAGGATTGAAAAACGGTGACTATGCCATGATTTATGGATATCCAGGCGGTACCAACCGTTATGAAACGAGCTATGGTATAAAACTGAAAACGGATATTGAAAATCCTTCACTGGTAGAACTGCGGGATATCCGTTTGAAACTGATGATGGAGCAAATGCTAAAAGATCCGGCGGTAAAACTAAAACTGGCAAGCAGTTATGCAGGGATCGCCAACTATTGGAAATTCTTTGACGGAGAAACAAAGCAGTTGAAAAAATTTGGCACTTATGAGCAGAAACAAAACTATGAAGCTGAGTTTTTGAAATGGGCAAAAGGCAAACCGGAATTTGAGAATTTAATGGCCGACTATAGTAAAATGTATGATGCCTGGACTCCCTATAGTAAAATGCGTACCTATCTTTCAGAGGGTATTTTAGGTTCACCGTTGGCAACACTTGCTTCTTCTATGGTGGCACTGGAAGCCAATATGGTAAAAGCTGGTGTTTCTTCCGCTGAAATAAAAAAATCGGTAGATGCAGCCAACGCATCCAGAAAATCATTTTTAGAAAGTGTGGATTTGCCAAGCGATGAAAAAATAGTTGCAGTAACCGCTATGCGATTTTACAATGATATAGATAAAAGCCAGCATCCGATTGGTTTTTATGAAGGGTTGAAAGCAACCTATGGTGATTTAAAAGACGAGGCCACCTTTAAGAAATGGGCGAAAGATCTGTTTAGCCGTACCATGATTTTGGATGATGCAAAATGGGCTGCTTTTATTGCAAATCCGGATGCAATCGTATTACAGGGAGACCCTGCCTTTGCTTATGCAGGATCATTTCTAAAAAACTACAACTCCAAGTATGCATCCCTTTACACAGCGTTTTCAAGTAAGAATGCAGAGCTGGGCCGCAGTTATTTA
>JBBQKO010000220.1:0-7013 GCA_038327005.1 Chitinophagales bacterium
TCTTTAGAAAAGCAACAATCTAATATTGTGAAGAGCTGCATTATTCACAACCATAACACCACAAGAATGACACGTAATTGGTTTGCAGTTTACACAAAGCCCGGGCGGGCAAAAAAAGTAGCTTCAATTCTTAGCAGAAAAGGCATTAAGAATTATCTTCCTGAAAATAATATTGTTGGCATAAATGCGAGCAACAAGAAAGCATGCAAGGAACCTTTGTTCTGTTCCTATGTTTTTGTTTTCATGAGTGAATGTGAAATATCATTATTAAAAGATATTTCCGGAATTGTCAATTTCATGTATTGGTTAACAAAGCCAGCAATTATCAGCCATGAAGAAATTGAAGCTATTAAACAACTTACTTCGTTTTACCACAATATTAAGTTGGAAAAAACTTCCGTAAATATGAATGATTCGGTTCGCATTATTGATGAACCAGTGATTTCATTCAAAGAAAAATCTGCTTCCATAAAGTTTCAAACATTAAAAATTGTTTTGCCATCTCTAGGGTATATAATGATAGCTGAAAGAGACAAGGTAAATGAGTTGGTATTGAAACAGGATTTGGTTCAGGCTGGTTCATTTCCTAAAAAGTTGACTGCTTTTTTCTCGAATTAAAGCTCCACGAAATTTATCAAATACCCATTAAGGGAAAATAGCCCGCATATCATCCATACAATTGTGGTTAAAGATGAGAAGAATTTGAATGCAAAGTCATTTTATACAAATGAACAACCATCCTTTTCCTCCTGTTCGGTTTTAGCCATTCGAAGAAAAGCCAGTTTTGCCAACATAAAAAATGTTTTGGCCTATAGGGATACTAGTTCTTGAGAATAGTATCCCTTTTACTTTAAAGTATAGATTCATTTTTTTATCCCAGCCTAAATTTTTACCAGGCAAAAGTCCGATCGTAAATCAGCCATGGCTTTAATCTTTTACAGCCGTTATTTACCTTAATTCAACAAATAAAAAATCCCCTCCTTTCTAATTCGCCAACTAAGATTTTAGCGCTTCCCATTAAAGTGAAAAATTAAAATGCAAATCAATGAATGGTTATTATTTGTTCGTTATCTTCATCTTGACCCAAAAAAAAATTATGTAAATGAAATTACTGGAAGATCAATTGCTTGTAAAAGAATCTACCCTTCCCGGTTCGGGTAAGGGGTTGTTTACAAAAATATTCATTCCCAAAGCGATGAGAATCATTGAATATAGGGGAAAAATAACCACCTGGAAAGATGCCAACCACCAGGATGGGACTAACAGCTACATTTATTTTGTTACAAAAAATCATGTGATAGACAGTCATCCTCACGAACATGAATTGGCTCGCTTTGTAAATGACGCAAGAGGATTAACAAGAGTTAAAGGAATCACGAACAATTGTGAATATGTAGAAGAAGGCATGCGGATATATATTGAAGCAACAAAAAATATACCGGCAGGTACTGAGCTATTTGTTGGCTATGGAAAAGAATATTGGGATGTAATAAAGGCTAACTGCAAAGCCGAGTAATTTGCGCTTGCTTCGTATTACAAATTTAATTTCTGAAATTATTTTATAACCGATTCGATTGGTGCTGTATCAAAACCTTTTTATAGATCGCTTCATATTGCTTCCCTACAACTTCGTAATTAAATAATGTACTTGCATTTTCAGAAATTTGTTTTCTGTCATATGTAGCATAGCTTTCCATCATTTGAATCATGGCCGCGGCCAATGCCTGTACATTGTCTTTCTCAACCAATATGCCATTTTTGTCATCAATCACTTCCGGTAAACCGCCTACCCTGCTACAGATTACCGGAAGCCCACAGCACAAGGATTCCAACACGATGCAGGGCAGATTTTCGTACCGGCTAAACATTAATAAAGCGGATGATTCTTGCATTCGTTTGGCTACTGCAGCATATGGAATGGCTGTTTCAAAAAAAACAGTTTTATTTAATGTACCCAATTGAGCTGCCAATACCATTAAAGTCTCATCACGGTTTCCGATCATTTGTAATTGAAATTGATAGCCTCCTTCCTGTACGATTTTACAGGCTGCTAAAATCCCTTCCGGATTTTTGGGATAATTCATGTAGGAAGGATGTATAAATTGAAAAATAGCAGGCTGCTGTGACTTGTGAAAAAACAAATCGGTATCTACTACATTGGGTATAACGGTGAAGGGCAATTGTACAAAATTGCGGATGATCGTTTCTCCCAAATCATTCGTTACCGGTAAAAGTATGGCGGCATTTCTCAATACTGATTTATTCAATGAAAGATACAATTTCCCCATGTCATAAATATTGGGCTTGCTTATCTGGTAATATCCCGACCAATGTTCTGTAACAACATAAGGTATTTTATATTTTCTTTTAAGGCGGGCGGCAAATATACCCGCCTTCATTGCCACCTGCACATGCACGATATCCGGTAGTCCGGATTCATCAATAATCTGCTCAAATATCTCTTGCTGGAGCTTTATGTATTTTTTAGATGACAACATTTTCTCTACCGGTTCAGGCCAGCCGGATGATCCATAATAAACCCGGTACACCGTTAGATTTTGGCTAACTGATTTCGTCACTTCAACCGTATTTTTTTGGATTGTTTCGTCCTTTACTACCAGTATTACCGTAACCTTTACATAACGACTCACTGCAAGGGCATGTCGTTCGATGAAATCGCCATTGAATAAATCCAACCTGTTTGGATACCAGCTTGCGAGCCATAAAACATTCATCATTTTTCCTGTTGTTTTATGATCGTAAACAATCCCATGATGCAATCCCCATTGTAAGGAAAGTTCCTCATTACAAAGTTGATTTTTGTTCCCGTTTGATAATACATTCCAAAATGCAGTTGATTCAATTCAAACCTTTTGTCATCTAATAACTGAAGCAGCGTAAAGGGTGAAAAATACCAATGATGATATGGATGAATCGATTCTGTTTGATTCAGGCTGGCTGAGATAGCATGCAATGCTGTATAATTTGGTACCGTAATCAATACCTGTGTGCCCGCTGGAAAACTCTGGTATAATACATCCATTGCTTTATAAGGGTCTTTCAGATGTTCCAATACCTCCGAGATCAGGATTAGTTCAGGTTGAAATATCTTTGCCTCGCCAGGATAAGCATGCGTAATATCTCCTTTAAAAACTTTTTCATCTTTAGTAATTGAAATGTATTGCCGGATGGCATTTTCATCTAAATCCATACCGATCAGATCTGCTGTTATCTTTTTTAACTGGATATGCAGTAGTGCCCCATCCCTAATTTTTTGCTTCGTGTAAGGGTAATCCGAAAACCCAACATGCAATACCCTTTTTTTATTACACTGATCCAGGATGAAATCTACCCTGTTAAACAAACCTGGTTTGTTGGAAGATACTACCTGCAACCAGGACGCCCCTTCTCCTTTCAACCTGCTACCCAGGATATGCTTCAATGCCGACATTGATAGCCATGTTGCCAACCATTTTAAAGAACCGATCATTTTCAACTGTTTGCTGATTTATTGAATGTTGAGTGAAATTAAAAGATCCTTCGGAATAATAAATGCAGGTCGTTTAATTGAATTCCGAAAAAATCTTTTGGTTTCCCTCCAAAATGTTTTTTAAATATCCACAGCAAATATACCATACACAAAAAATAGGAAAGACTGCTGACTGCTGCGGCAGCATTTATTCCCCATATTGGTATTAAAAATATATCTCCCGCTATTACAATGATCAATGCGATTCCTGATGCAATCAGGTTTTTAACCAGCATTGCCCTTCCTGCAATATAGGATGCCAGTAACGTAACCACGCTTAAAAAATAAAAGCCCGGCAAGTAAAACAATATTGCAGGATACATGGCCGCAAAGCCGTAACCAAATAGCCATGGAAAAATCCAATACCCCGAAATTATGACGAGAAGCGCCACAGGTAAAAACAATACCCCGATAATTCTGCACAATGCTTGCAACTTAACCAGGTACACATCTTCTTCAAAACCGGAGCTGTAAGGGAACACCACTCCCGCTATGATCGTAGGAAGTAAAACCAATAGTTGCCCCATTTTAGAAACCTGCACATAATTACTCAATGCAATTTCACTACAATATTTTTCTACAAAAAAGTAATCGATCCTTGTTACCAGGAAAAATACAATGTTGCTTATGAAGGCGATAGAAGAGAAAATAAAGATTTTTTGGATCAAGCTTGGATTAAAAGGCATCACCGTAAACTTGAGTCTGGATTTTATAAAAAAGAAGATCGCCAAAGCAAGCCCTTGTAACAGGAACCCACCAAAATAAACGAGCCCTGCAAAATAGAACCCTTCTGAATCCACACCATCACCAATAAAGTGAATGCTGGCTGAAGATTTTTGCGCCATCCGCTCTTTTAATAATTCAAACATCTTTTCTTCATCATTGCCATACTGGATGTACACCCATACCAATCCAACCAAAACGATGCTGTTTACCACGCAAATAATTACGTTGATTGAAACAAATGATTTAGTAGCATAATACAAAGCTGAAAAATAAATAATTACCAGGTTTGAAACTATGTACAACCATGATAATTGCCTGCCAATGTGAACAGGAATCCAATAAAGCAATCCCCATGTAACCAGGGCTTGTACCAATAACCAGGGCAAGATAAAAATAGTGATGGAAGGGATACTATTTAAATGGTTGCTTCCATAATAAGTGATACCCGACTCCATACTCCAACTAATGATTAGTGTAATAAAAGATAGAAGTGTAATGGAGTAAAAAAAATCGCCACTTGCTGTCGCACCCAGAATCCTTACCAGCAAAAGATTGATCAGGAAGATCAAAATAGTGTTCAGGGCTTTCCACCCAATAGTATGTTGCAGTGCTTTTGTAAATTGCATAAAATAGCTTACAACAAATATTGTTTAATTTACGATACAAATCAAAGATATAAACCTGTAATGGCATTAATAAGAAAAATAAATCTAAAAGCTAAAGCTGAAATAAACACCGGCTTTGGTACCAATACGACCGATTATGGTGGTCGATTTTTAAACAAAAACGGCAGTCCTAACATCGAAAAAAGAGGCATCAGTTTTTTTGAAAGAGTAAACTGGTACCACACTTTACTTCAATTACCCCGCTGGAAATTTTTATTATTGGTGTTATCTTTTTACGGATTGCTAAATTTAATTTTTGCAATTATTTATTATTCTATTGGAATTGAAAACCTGGAAGGAGTAAAAGCTGCCAATAAACTGGAAGAATTTGGGGAAGCTTATTTTTTTAGTGCACAAACCTCTACCACCGTAGGATATGGTCGTATAAGTCCACATGGGTTTGCGGCAAGTTCTATTGCTGCTGTGGAGGCATTGGTGGGGCTGTTAAGTTTTGCAATTGCCACCGGTTTATTTTATGGACGCTTTAGTAAACCAACTGCTTTTTTAAAATTTAGTGAAAACGCTATTATTGCTCCATTTAAGGATGGCATTGCATTAATGATGCGGGTGGCTCCTTATAAAAACAATAATTTATTTGACGCAGAAGCAAAGGTTACAGCCGGGCTAATGATTGAGGAAAATGGCAGTCTGGTTAATAAATTTTTTACTATGGAACTTGAATATACTACTGTAAACTCATTAACGCTTAGCTGGACGATTGTTCATCCCATCAATGAGGATAGCCCTTTTTATAAATTTTCTGCCGCTGACTTTGACGCTTCGGACGGCGAAATATTATTGCACATAAAAGCATTTGACGATATGTTTAGCAATACTGTGATTGCACGCACCTCTTACACTTTAAAAGAAATAGTAGTTGGCGCAACCTTTAATCAAATGTACCACCGGGATAATGAAAAAAAGAAAACAATGCTGGATCTTGATAAAATTAACAGCTTCCACCCGGCAGACATTAACTTTGCATTTATTACGGAAAATAGTTCCCCAATTGCTTCTTAGCGGGATACCTCATTTGAGGTTGTGATTGTAAACTTTTACATAAAAAATCTAATAAGACGCCATTAATGTTGATTTCCCAGATGGATAAAAGCTTAAATAAATATATTAGTGAAACTGGTTTCTGCTCCCGGAGGGAAGCTGATAAATACATTGACCAGGCAAGGGTTACCATTAACGACAATATAGCCATTAAAGGCAACCGGGTAATGCCGGGCGATGTAGTGGAGATTGATGGAGAACCTATTAAAAAGAAAGATAAAATAGTCTACATGGTCTTTAACAAACCGGTAGGCATTACCTGCACCACCGACCTTAAGGATAAACACAATATTATTTCTTTCATCAACTTTAAAAGCCGGATATTCCCTATCGGCAGGCTGGATAAGCCTTCTGAAGGATTGATATTTTTAACCAATGATGGTGATATCGTAAATAAAATTTTAAGAGCCGGCAACAACCACGAAAAAGAATACGTAGTAACGGTAGATAAACCGATTACCGGAGAATTTGTAAATAAAATGAGTAACGGCATTCGCATATTGGATACAGTTACCAAAAAATGTTTTGTAAAGCAGGAAGGCAAAAACCGTTTCAGAATTATTTTAACCCAAGGGTTGAACAGGCAAATCAGGCGAATGTGTATTGCGTTGGGTTACAATGTTACTACCCTTAAAAGAGTAAGGATTATGAACATGAACCTTGCTGATTTACCAGTGGGCAAATGGCGATTCTTTACTACGGATGAAATAAAAACGATTGAAACATTGGTGGCTTATTCCAGCAAAACTGCTGACAACGCAAATTTCACAGACCTTGATGGCCAAGAATAATTGTCGGATCTTTTAGATAAAAATGTATTGTCTAAAACATTCATTGCATTGAATAGTTTAATCTGATTTTTGAAGCGTAATAACAGATAGCAATTGCCTTGAAATCTACCAAACAATAACGAGCGGATCAATCGCTGGACTAAAAAATCAGAACAAGCCAGCACCAATCCAAAAACTCAACATTTAATAAATTAAAGTAGGCTATCCGTTCACTATCCGTTGTTTCATGGCTTCGTATAAAAT
>JBBQKO010000221.1:0-7009 GCA_038327005.1 Chitinophagales bacterium
GCTGGTTAAAAGTACTCAGTCCCAAAATATAAATGCCGGGATAAATTGCTTTTACCTCCTTACATAAATCAATACCGCTCTTATCGGGCAGGTTAATATCCATCAAAATCACATCGGGCTTTTGCTGTTGCAAAAATGCCATACAGGAAGCCGCATTGGTAGCATGCCCCATCCATTCTACATCGGTTTCATTTTGTAACAAGGAATGAATTCCTTCAATTACCATGTAGTGATCATCTACTATAAATATTTTAATTGCCATAGCTTTCCTCATTGAGGCATTTAGTTGATTAAATAGTTAGTTCAATATACACAGAGGTACCATTTTCTTTTTCAGATTTTATGTCTAAAGTTCCCTTTAAAAATTCAACCCGGTTTTGAATATTACTCCAGCCAATTCCGTTGGACTGCTTTAATACGGCGGTATCAAATCCTTTACCGTCATCTTCTACTGTTACGTTTAAATGTCCATTGGTTTTTGTGATCTGCACAATGGCGTGCCTTGCAGCCGCATGTTTCATTGTATTGTGGATCAACTCCTGCACCACCCGGTAAATGGTAATGGCAACGGTTTGTTCCAAAACGGTTGTTTCCAATCCGATAGATTGATAAGATACTTCCAATGCACCTGACTTACTAATATCATTGCAAAAATCTTTCAATGCAGTATCCAGTCCAAACTTCACCAGTGCTTCCGGCATCATATTATGTGCCACCCGGCGCATTTCTTTAATGGAACTGTCCAGCATATCCATGCTGCGTTCAAATGCCTGTGCATTATCCGGCGTCATTATTAAATTTCCTTTCATGGTATTGAATGAATATTTGATGCCACTCAACATCCCGCCCAGTCCGTCGTGCAGATCTTTTGCCAACCTTGTACGCTCCTGCTCTTCACCTTTTAACACTGCCTCAGTGGCATTGAGCTGTTGCTGTGTTTCAAGGTCGATGATGCGCTGCTGTTGAATCTTTTGCTTTTGCTGATAAGTACGATAAGAAAGCGACAGGATAACAATCAGGGCGAGGGCGCTTCCTGCCAAAATATAATTCAATATATTCTTCTTTTGTATCGTGCCCTGCTGGGCCAATAACTGCGCTTCCTTTTTTTGGGTTTGATACCTGGTTTCCAGCTCGTTTACTCGTTTTCGGTTTGTGCGATTGAGCAGCGAATCATTCACGGCGACATACGCTTTTAAATACTGATAACTTTCATCAATCAACCCCAGCTTTTCAGATGCTTTCACCAAATCAAGCAAACTATAATGCAGCACCTGATCCAGCTTTAAATCTTTAGCAATTGCGGATGCTTCTTTCGAATATTTAATGGCATTGTTGTAATCCTTTCCCCGCAGGTAGGCATTTCCTTTTTTTTGCAGCACCCGGGCAATATCGTAGCGAATATTAATTTGATTAAAATATTGCAGCGCCAAATCAAAATGAGCAATGGCAGAATCGACCCGGTTTTCATTTTCGATAAAATATTGCCCCTGCAACTCATGAAATTTACCAATCGTAAACGGTGTTTTTTGCAGCTCCGACATGGCCAATCCTTTTTGTGAAAGCAACAATACACTATCATATTTTTTCGAGGTTAAAAGTGCCTCACTCAACACAATTAAACTTCGGATGATGAAGGTGGAATCATTAACGTCCACTGCAATTCTATTGGATTCCCTGGCATAATACAATGCCTTTGCAGTATCTTCCAAAAAACCATACATTACCGACAGATTATAGCAGGTGTAAATTATTTTCGATTCATTGCGTGTTTCGGTATAGATCTTTGCCGCCTCCAGGTATTTTTCTACCGCAGAATCATACTGCTGCTTTTGCTGCTGTATGGAACCAACCATATTGGTAAGTTGTGCAACCTGGTTCCGGTATTCAATACTGGCATTGTTTTTTACCAATGCATAGGCTTTGTCAAGCAATAGTTTGGAACTATCCAGTTTCATTTCATAAAACAACAAATTTGCCTGCATGCCATAGGCTATGGAAGCCCCCAACGGGTAACTGATTTTTTCCGAAAGCCGGATGGACGATTTAAGCAGGGAGATCGCCTTAACCGGATCTGCAAATTGTATTTTTCCGGCGATTACATTCAGCTTGTTTACTTTGCTGGTATCATCCGTTAATTGATTGATTGTTTTTATCTGACTATCCACATCATTCTGTTGTGCCAAAAGATCGGCACTTATCAATAACGTCAACAATAGTATCCATCTGTTTATTTTCATACAGTCAATTCTATCAATACCGAAGTACCGTTTCCTGGTTGTGAATTGATGTCCATTTTTCCTTTTAAAAACTCCACCCTGCTTTGTATATTGATCCAGCCAATTCCTTTTGCATTATTGAGCTTTGCCGTATCAAAACCTTTACCATCATCTTCCACCGTTACAGAAAGCTGGTTGCCTGTTAGTGCCACCTGCACCAAAGCTTTTTTAGCTGCAGCATGCTTCATCGTATTGTTGATCAGCTCCTGCACAATGCGATAAATAGTAATGGCAGTTGTTTGAGCAATCTCCACATTTGCAAAACCAATCGATTGATAAGACACTTGCAATGCGCCTGATTTGCTAATGTCATTGCAAAAATCCTTCAATGCTGTATCCAATCCAAATTTAACCAATGCTTCCGGCATCAGGTTGTGCGCCACCCTTCGCATTTCTTTGATAGAGCTATCAAGCATATCCATACCACGTTCAAAAGCCTGCGTATTTTCCAACGTCATATTTAAATTTACTTTCATCGTGTTAAATGAATATTTAATACCGGATAACATACCACCCAGGCCATCGTGCAAATCCTTTGCAAGCCTTGTCCGTTCCTGTTCCTCTCCTTTCAATACGGCCTCCGTGGCATTGAGCTGTTGTTGTGTTTCCAGATCGCTGATGCGTTGTTGCTGCAATTTTTGCTTTTGCTTGTAAGTTCGGTAACTAAGCAAAGAGATAATCAATAATACTACAGCCGCAGCAATCAATATATAATTAAAGATATTCTTTTGACGGATGGTAAGTTCATGTACTTTATTCTCAGCCCCCAATTGTTTAATGGTAGCTTCCTTTTTTGCAAATTCATATTTTGCCTCCAGGTTATTAACAAGCGCCCTGCTTTTATCGCCCACAATCGAGTCATTCAACGCTTCAAATTTTTTCCGGAAGTCCAGCGCCAATAAAGTATTTCCCATTGCCTCATTCAAATTGGCTGCTTTCAGGTAAAGGTCTTTTAGTTCAAATTTTGATTCCAGTTTTTTTGCAATGCTAATACCGCTGTTTACAAATTTTTCTCCGGTAGAATAGGCTTTCATTTTCAATTGCAAATCGCTCATGCCCATGCAGGCATACATCTCATATTCGGGTGTAGATTTTTGTTTTGAAAATTCGATGACCCGTTTGTAATACTTTTCCGAAGCTACATAATCATTCAAAGCACTGTAGGCATCGCCCATTCCCAGCCAGCCATCCAGCAGTACAATATCGTCGGCCGTTTTTTGACCTATCTGTTCTATCTCCCGGTACATATCCAGTGCTTTGCGATGCTCTTTCAACTGCATTAAAGCGGTAGCAATATTGTACATAGATGAAGAAATAGCATAATCATTTTTAAGTTCCTTTGCTATCAGCAATGATTTTTCCGCATACTCCATTCCCTTTTCAAACTGCTGCAATTCTATAAACACAGATGCCAGGTTGTTGTAGGTAAGGCGTTGTAGCTTTTTATCATTGATCTCGTCGGCTGTCTTTTTAGCCTGTAGGTAATATTCTGCCGCCAAACCAAAATCGGAAAGATACTGCCACTCGCTACCTACATTCAGGTTGGCTATGGCAAGTTCTTTTTTATCGCCTACTTCTTTATAAATTTCCAGTGCTTCCTTTGCCACCATTAGTGCCTCTCTAAATTCGCCCCGGTTATTTAATAACACAATGTAATGACTGGAGAATGCTGCTACACCCTTTTTAAAACCAATTTTTTGGGCGAGCGCTTTTGCTTTTTTATAATACCAGGCGGCAGAATCCGGCTGTTCATTCTCAAAAACTTCACCATACGCATAATATAAATCAACTGTAGTCGTATCTTCTTTTGCAGATAACAAAAGGCCGTACAAGCTGTCTTTCACATTTTTTTGTTGGGTGAAAGCAACTGTGTAAACAAGTAAAGCCAATATAATGGTGATGGTTTTCTTCATTCTTTAACTAACGGCTTCGGCCAATTTACAAATAAAGAAATAACATGTGTCATTACGCTCCCCTTTTTACATGATTTTTGTTTTTTAAATATCCTGCTTTTTAGGGATGCTTTTATTGCTTTGAATTTCTAATTTTTACATCACAAACAAATAAGATGAAAATGACACCAACGATGGTGGCCATGCTTTCTATTCATCAATGCTTTTCGCAATTTGATATCAAAAGGGTTGACAGACCTATTGAAAAAGCAAATAATGCTACAGTCAAAAATCTTTCACTAAAAAAATTGTATGATTTTAGTGCTGTAAAAAATTGCCAGGATATGGCCCCACCCTATAGCTCCCTGCCACCCAGAGCTGCTTCCAATGCTTATACAATCTATAAAATAAATACAGATGGAACGGTGAGCAATGTTGCCTACCAGCGGCAGCCACTGGCCGCCTTTACCGATAAAATGTGGGAACCCGGCGAAACCATTAAAGTTGGTTTCGATATCGTTGGCAGTGATTTCAACACAATGCTTCGGGTACAAAAGTTTGCTAGCGAATGGGAGCGAATTGCAAACATCAAATTTGAATTTGTAATTGATATTCGAGACGCAGTAATCAGGGTAGGATTCACTCCTCCATTTTCATATTCCTGGATAGGGCAGGATGCATTGGTGAACCCTTCAAAAGTGTCTACAATAAATTTTGGCTGGCTGAACAATGGCCTGAATGATACTGATTTCAGGCAGGTTGTATTGCATGAATTTGGCCATGCGCTTGGTTTTGTGCACGAACACCAGTCGCCCGGTGCTGCGATGAACTGGGACAAAGAAAAAGTGTATGCGTATTATGCATTACCGCCCAATAACTGGAGCCATGACATTGTTGACAATAACATATTTGTGAAATACGCTACCACCACCACCAATTATTCCACCTACGACAGGCTGTCGATTATGCATTACCAATTTCCACCCGAACTAACAGTTGATGGAAAAAGCACTCCAGCCAACTATAATCTTTCAGCCACAGACCAACAATATGCACGACTGGTTTATCCTTTTCCCACGTTGCCACCCAACGCCAGCGGCACCTTAAAAACGGGCGATGATTGTGATGAAATTGACTTCTTAATCCAATACGGTGTTGTTCCAGACAAATTGATAGAATTTAAATTGGAATACGGGCAAACCGGTACCAAAAAAGTAAGCTGGTGGAAACAAATTGCCCTCCCAAAAAGCAATAACCAGGAAACACTTTTATACATCCTCAACAATTCGCTGATTGTAAACGAAAACAAAACTACCGCCACTGTACAAATTCCCTTTACGGAAATGAATAAAAGTAAAGGCATTGGTTTTTGGAAAGCCAAAGTATTGGGTGTGCATTCGCCATTGGCTTATAAGTGGAATAGATTGCATTCCTTAAGAGGCGGATGCAGAATCACTTTAGTTTGGAAAAAAGACAGTTGCTTATAAAAATCCATTTTTTAAGGGATAACCTAAACCAGAATAAACGATCATTTTTACATCATCTTTAAAAATCAAAAATCAAACAACATGAAAAAATTACTTTTTACACTACTCCTATTTTTTTTCGCATTCGCCGTAAATGCACAGCAAACAGAAGACGATGTATATGTTGGTAAAAGCAGAACGTTTGGCAATTACAGAGGAACTGATATTGGCTATTCTAAACCAATAAAAGGCCAGTCCATTATTAGTGGCACCGTAATAAAAGTGAGTTGGTGCGAAGAGGACTGCCTGACGGTATTGGTAAAAAAAGCAGATGGAACGATGATAACAGTTGGGACAAAAGACAACGGATTTAAAGTACCCAAAGGAATCGTAGGTAAAAAAATAATCATTGAAGGCATTGAACCTTCTAAACGGATCGTTGATAAAAAGACGGTGAAACAAACCTATCAAACAGATATTCAATTTGCAGCGTCCGGAATAAGACTTCTTAATTAAAAGGATTAGAGTTCTTATTCAAAAACATTGGTCCAATAAGCAGGATTAAAAATAAAACAGCGATAAACAAGGTGCAGCCTGAATCTAAATAAAGGATGATGACAAAATACTTGCTTCAGCTTTTCATAGAAATATTTATATTCGTTTCCGCTGGCTTTGCACAGACGGATAGTTTTGATGTGTACGGAGGTGATATAATTGTTGACCTCTTGCCCACTTTCATTATTAGACAATTGCAAGGCTGTAAACAGGCCACCACCACCATGTATGTGAAGATTACGTTTAGCTAATGTGGTACCAAAACCTACATTTTGTGCACCTGCCTGCAACACAATCATACTTGCTATAATGCTAAAAAAAAATCATTATCATAATGTTACTGTTTAATAAATTCAACCCTGCGATTGTTTCCCTTGCCTTGTGATGTGGTGTTTGGCTATGCCGGTTCTGCTTCGCCTTTGCCATCCGTTTGTAACCGGCTGCCTTCTATCCCAAACGCATTACCTCATTTGCCGCACCCTTAAAGATGTGGAGAAAGTGCTGGGAGAAAACGGGTTTATCCGTATTCACCAAAGCCACCTGATTAACCCGCAATACATCCGCAAACTTTTGCGCAACGATGGCGGTAGCATCGTAATGACCGATGATACAGAACTAGGCATTAGCCGGGCTAAAAAAGACAGGTTGTATGAGTTGTTGGCGGGGATGGAAAAGCTATAAAAATATGCATGGCCCCGAAGAAATAATCTCCATAAAATAAAAAATATAGCTTCCTATGGTAAGCATTGGTAGTAAAAAATTAATGGCAGGTGTCCCACCTGCCATTATAGTTTCCATCTACCTTACATTAATCTTTTGC
>JBBQKO010000222.1:0-6986 GCA_038327005.1 Chitinophagales bacterium
ACCAACCGACATTTCCGGCGTGTGTTCGTGTGAAAAGATGTCTAATTGCTGTTTACTAAGGTTAGTGCCGGTGCAATAAAAATCTTTGAATAAATTATTCTGCAGGTGTAATTGGTGTAATTGTGCAAAGGATAAATTATCGTTTCCGGTTTTATACTTAATCAATTGCTGCATCCACAACTCAAATTTTTTCCCTTTATACAATCCATATTTATTTCGTACCCGGCGATATTTTCCAACAATGCCACCTCTTCCATCGTTGAACTCTTCTATTGGCAACGAACGCATAATACTATCAATTTCAAGCGAACTATATCCAAGGCTGATCATTACACCGGCAATTGCTCCGGCAGATGTACCGGCCACTTTATCCAGTTGCTGAAGTATGCCCCTTCTTTCTAATTCGCTAAAAGCTCCTGCATAAGCAAGGCCACGAACGCCACCGCCTTCGAGTACCAGATTTTTGTAATGATAGCTTTTTTGAGTAAAGCAAAGTGAAGGAAAGAATAATAGGATAATCAGTTTTTTCATGTTGTGAAAATAAATGATTCGGGTTGTAGCAAAAGTTAAATGGTTATTAACATTGCGTGAACAGATATTAATTTAAAGCCAACAGCACCTGCCAGGCTGCTCTAACATTATCCTTTTCCAATAATTCTTTTGCATAAAAGTGTAATTCGTTTTCCATGTCATCGGGGTTGATGGAATAGTACTGCACGATGTTTTTTAATTTATCATCATGAAATGCAGGATCTACTAGAGGCAATTCATTTACATTGGCCAATTGCCCCAGGTTATTTCCGGTGAGAATTTTACTGATGCGGATACTTTCAGGAAGTGCATCTACTCCAATGCCCAATGCTTTATTGGGCTTGGCTACTTTAAACAGATTGTTTTCATCCACTTTGCAGTACCAGTCGCCACCCAGCCTTGCTACAAGCTGTAGTTTTGTTTGATCTATTTTATCGTCCTCACCTAGAACCGTTTCATCAATGTGAATCATCAGCACTTCTGCTATTACCAAATTGCCTGCACCGCCTTGCTCTCCCAATGGCTTTACTTCGGTTACCCGGCACTCCAGTTTTATTTTACTTTCTTTTACCATGGGAGGTTTTATCATGGTAGCAGCCTGCATCGTAAAACCGGCTTTATCAAATTCGTTGGTGTCTTTAACAAACTCACAACTTGACAGCGACATTTGTTGTACCATATCATAGGTTACAATATTGATGACAACCTCCGGAACAGCCAACACATTTTCCAACGTATGTTTGGCCGTGTTATCTCTCCCTCTTCTTACCGGGGAAAATACCACCATGGGCGGGTTATAAGAAAACAAATTGAAAAAACTAAACGGGCTTAAATTGATGTTGCCTTCTTTGTTGATGGTAGATGCAAAACAGATGGGCCTTGGTGCAATCGCAGATTGTAAATAACCTTGAAGGTCACCCATGCTACAGTCTTTTAGCAGTACACTTTTCATATTTTCTTTAAGGCTAAAATTGAGAAATCACTTTCGTCTTTTACAATCGTATTGGTCAATACCCCCAATCCGTCTATCTCCATTGCTACCACATCACCTTCCTTCAGCCACTGTTCGGTATAGTTAGGATCGTTTAATTTTGCCGTACCATTCAGCTCTAAAAAGCAGCCGGTGCCTACGGTACCGCTGCCAATTACATCACCTGCAAATAATTGCACACCATAGCTGCAGCGTTCAATGATTTCAGCAAAGGTCCAGGTCATTTCACTTAAATTGCCGGCACTAATGGGAATGCCATTTACGGAACATTTCATGTTAAGATTCCAGGCTTTGCCTGTATGGTTTTCTTTGCAGGCAGTTTCATACCCTTCCAGCTCATCTAATGTTACCAGCATGGGACCAATAACAGTGGCAAAATCTTTTCCTTTTGCAGGTCCCAGGTTCAGGAGCATTTCCTCCATTTGCAGCGTTCTTGCACTTACATCATTCATGATCATTAATCCCCCGATGTATTCATCCGCTTCTATTGCTGGAATATTTCTTCCGGGCTTGCAGATTACGATAGCAGCTTCCAATTCAAAATCAAGTTTGTCAAAATGATCCGGCATACACACAATTTCCCCCGGCCCTTGTATGCTGTTGTGATTGGTGAGGTAAAAAACGGGGTACTGTTCAAATTCGGGCAGCATTGGAACCGTTCTGTTTTTCCTTGCCGTTTCCACGTGCTGCCGGAAGGCATAGGCATCTCTGCAACTGCTTGGATGAGGGATCGGCGCTAGTAGCTCAACGTTAGCAAGCGGTTTTGCCAACGAACTTCTTACCATTCCTTCTTTAATCTTTTGTTCTGCCATTTTAGCCAGCGGAAATACATCATCCCAGTAATTTAAAAACATGGCCATGCTGATGGGCAAATCGGGGTGTAAAAGATCGGTATCATACAAGTTGCCCTCAACGCATAACGCTAATTGATCCTGGCCGTCTTTTAAATAAGTTACTAATTTCATATAAGTTGTTAAAGCTGTTAAAATTAATCATAAAATATGGATCATCGGTTGAAGGACAGGCTTTCATTTATTAATGTTTTTACTAATTTTACGCTTTAATTTATACTGCCATGAAATTTGACAAAATTCATAATAAAGGACAGGCTCGTTTATTCAAAAGCCATTACCTGGAATACCTGACTAAAACACATCCACTGGTAATTTGGACAATGTACATTCCGATGATTTTGTTTATGCTTTATTATAGCAGCGCAAGATTTGAAATACGAGTTGGTAAGATCTTCCTGATATTTTTAGCCGGGATGTTTTTTTGGTCATTTTTTGAATATATGATACACCGATTTGCTTTTCATTTTATGGCTGAAAGCGAACGGGCTACCAAATTCGTTTACCTGATTCATGGTAATCATCATGAATACCCGAGAGATAAGCAGCGTTTGTTTATGCCGCCGGTACCCAGTATTATTCTGGCAACTATTGTGTTCTCATCCATGTATTTTTTTGCTTCTTTTATCGGCATTACTGCGGGTGTATTCGCCTTTTTTCCGGGATTTATGCTGGGGTATTTAATGTACGGCACCATGCACTACGCCATCCATGCATGGTATCCTCCTTTTAAGTGGATGAAAGCTTTGTGGCGCAATCACCACCTGCATCATTACAAAGAGCAGGGAAAGGGCTATGGCGTAAGCTCCACACTTTGGGACCATGTATTCGGGACCATGTTCGATTTAAAAAATGAAAAGGATGATAAAGAAAAAGTAAGGAATTTAATGTTTGTATCCCATCGTAAAAAAGAACCGGTGGCATAATATTCTACCATTTTTCTTCGTCATCAGAATCATCTTTTTGTTGCCGGAATTGATGGCGGCTTTTTATTTTTTGAAGTTGCCGCTCAATGATTAAAGCAGCTATGATATCACCGGCGTTTTCCTGTGGCTGCACTTGCAACAATTGCTTTAGCTTTTGTTCACTCACGTCTATGCGGTAAAGCAGCATGATTAGTTTTTGGAAATCAGTTTGTATCAATTCATTCACATAAACACCCAACCGCTTTTGCAATTCCTCTAATGAAATTTCATCAGGCGAGGCAATGGACATGTTTTTGTTGATTTCCCTTACAAGCGTTTCATTGTTCATTTTAATTTTGGATTAGCGTTTAACAATGTAGTAAAATCCATCTGGTGTTGAGTGTCAATTTTCGCCATTGACAATTCACTATTCACTACTTACAATCGTACAGCTATCGCATCACCATGCTACGTTAACTCAAATCCAATCACATCAAAATTGCTCCATCACACCCAATCCAAATAAAGCAAAGTCGTATTTAACAGGATCGTCCTTATCTAATGTACGAAGGTAAGCGGTAAGTTCAGTAGCAGATTGCCAGTCGTTTTGATTGCGGTTGAGCAGTTTCAACTTTTTTGCCACCCTTGATACATGCACATCCAGCGGGCAAATGAGCTGCGACTTTGAGATGTTTTTCCAAATGCCAAAATCTACTCCTTTATCATCATCCCTTACCATCCATCTTAAATACATATTCAATCTTTTGCAAGCCGATTTTTTGGAAGGTGTGGCAATGTGCTTGCGGCAATGTTTTTCTTCACAGGCATTTTCATCAAAACCAAATACGTATTTATGAAAACCAATCAATGCATTTTCAACGGTTTCATCGTTGGGATGCATCCATTTTGTAAAAGCAGTTTCAAGACTTTGCTCGCCTTTCACTGCATAATGATGGTTTAAAAAATGGAGTAAGTGCCAGAGATCCGTTTCGTTAAAAGTACGGTGTACAAATTTTTTGAACGCAGCAAAACTTTGGGGGTCATTGTTCCAATTAAGTTGCATGATAAAATCGTAAGGCGCATTGTCCATCAGCTCCATTAGTTTATTGCAGGAGTTGATGATACTTTTGCGATTGCCCCATGCCAAAATTGCTGCAAAAAAGCCGGCAATTTCGATATCCTGTATTTTAGTAAACCGGTGTGGAATGCCCAACGGATCATCTTTAACAAAGGAAGGTTCATTGTATTGCAAAACCTTGCTGTCTAAAAAAGTTTTTAATGATTTCATTTGATAAGCTCCTTCATGATGGCGATTCCTAAACCATCGCTTATGCTATTTTGATTGAATTTATTAATTACCACAATGACCGCTTTTTGCCGGCCTTTTATAAATGCTGCAAAAGTTGAAAAGCCGTAAGTACCGCCATTGTGCCAATAGATTATTGGTTTGTCTTTTTCTTCCAGGGTGTGCCAGGCTTTGCAAACGTTTACTCTTTTATTAAGAGCTACCGTTGGTTGTAATATTTCTGCAATTGTTTTATTAGCTACCGGTGTTTCCGGCATCGCCATATACTGCAGATAGGTCATCATTTCTTTTCCGGTGCATTTTAATCCACCGGCAGGTGCCAGCACATCCATATTCCAATAAGGAACTTTTTCTTTATCAAAAAATCCCTGGCTTTTATTATCTTCCCTGGAAAAAGTATCCATCCCTCCAATCATTTTAAAGGGCCTGAAAATATATTCCTCCAACAAAACAGCGTAAGTTTTTTTAGCAATCCTTTCTGCTAAAACGCCCGCAAGCCCCATTCCTAAATTTGAATAATTACTTTTTCCATCTATGACGGGACTACAATTTTTAAGAAAATCGAATAAATCAGTAGAAGTGTAATGATCGTATGGAGCTTTATCGCCCAGGGATACGTTCATATTTTCAGGTAGCCTTGGTAAACCTGACGTATGATTCAACAGGCTAAGAAATGTGATTTTTTCAAGTGCCTTATTTTGTTGTACTGAATCTGGAAGGTAGGGCAAAATGGAAGCAGTATCAGCAATCTTGTTTTCATCTAACAGCCTTTGCAATATGTATGCGGTAAATGTTTTGGTGATACTGCCAATTTCAAATAACGTAGCAGAATCGAAGCGAAGTTTTATCTCAGGATTTGCGAAGCCTGTTGAATAATAAACAGGTTTTCCATCATTGATGACACCAACAAAGATGGACGGTACTTCATTTTTGTTGAACGCACTATCTACTTTAACTTTTAAAAAATTAGCCGTGTTGGTCGCTGCTGAATAATCCTGCGTCTTTCCCTGTGTTGCAAGAACGAGGATGATACATAATATAAAAACCTGTTTCATAACATTCATTTCTTTTTTAAAATTGCCGCTAAGGCAATAATTACCCAAACCACATTTACTAAAACGCTTGGGTATGCCTTGTGTGCATAGGTGTTGATAATGAAAAATACGCCGCCGATTAAATTGCAAATGATATAGCCAGGCGATGTGCTTTTTAACTTTCCATTGATGTTGAAATAATAGGCTCCAACAATCAGTATCGCTCCAATCCAGCCAATGATTTCTACAATACCCATATCGTTATCCGATGGCTTGGTTTAAGTCTGCAATCAAATCATCTGCATCTTCTATGCCTACGCTCAGGCGAATGAGTCCGTCACTTAATCCGTTCTTTATTCTTTCCTCTCTTGGAATGCTGGCGTGCGTCATACTTGCCGGATGATTGATCAGCGATTCAACTCCGCCTAAACTTTCGGCCAGTGAAAAAAGTACGGTAGAAGATAATACTTTGTTGGCGGCTTCAATGCTGCTATCTTTCAATGTAAAGCTGATCATTCCGCCGAAATCACGCATTTGTTTTGTTGCAATGGCATAGCCCGCATTGTCTTCAAAGCCCGGCCAGTAAACTCTTTCAACCTTTGGATGGCTGCGTAAATAATGTGCAATTTTAGCACCGTTTTCACAATGGCGCTGCATACGCACATGCAATGTTTTGATGCCCCGCAATACTAAAAAACAATCCATCGGGCCGGGTACCGCACCGCAACTTTTTTGAATAAAATATAACTGGTCTTTTAAAGAGGGATCATTCATGATCAATGCACCTTGAATCACATCACTATGTCCGCCCAGATATTTGGTGGCAGAATGCATTACAATATCAGCACCCAAATCCAATGGGTTTTGCAGGTAAGGAGAAGCGAACGTATTATCCACACACAAGATGGTTCCAGCCTTTTTTGAAATAATTGCTATGGCAGCAATATCCGTAATGTTCATGAGCGGATTGGTGGGTGTTTCGAGCCAGATAAGTTTTGTATTTGTAGTAATCGCCTGCTCAACATTGGCTACATTGGTAGTATCAACATAAATAAATTTGATACCGAATTTCTCAAACACTTTTGTAAAAAGCCGGTAGGTGCCGCCATACATATCATTGGCTGCAATCACCTCATTACCCGGGGATAACAATTTAATCACGGCGTCGGTCGCTGCCACGCCACTCCCAAATGCTAATCCATATTTTCCATTTTCAATGATGGCCAGCGCATCCTCCAGTGCCTTGCGGGTTGGGTTCTGGCTTCGGGCATATTCATAGCCTTTATGCTGACCGGGTGCGCTTTGCACGTAGGTAGATGTTTGATAAATCGGCGTCATGATGGCCCCGGTAGATGGATCTGGTTCGGC
>JBBQKO010000223.1:0-6975 GCA_038327005.1 Chitinophagales bacterium
TTTATATTTTCCAAGTGAGGTGCAATTTCCACCAGGTGTATTCGAAAAAAATAACGTCTCATTACCAGTAACAGAGCCGGCTCCATGCGTTACGAGTCCTGCCGATTCGATGCTATCTTTTTTTAAATTGTAGATAAAGAACCTTTGTTTACCAGAGTGAATGTTCATATCTATCATAAAGCAGTGTTGTTCATTGTACCCATGGGTCTTAGTAAATGCAGCAAGACCAGTTGCTTTTTGTTTTAGTTTTAATGACACATTTTCACTTACTCCTTTTTTTGCTAAAACAAATAATTTTTTTGCTGGCTTATCAGTGAATTTCGGACTGTACCAAAAGACGTAAGCCAATGCAGAAATACCGACCGTCGCCAGCAAAAAGGTTATAGTAAACTTTATAAAAACTTTCATGGAGATTTTGTTAACGCAGAGATGCGTACCGAATTTATTTCCATAAAAAATTATTGAACAGGATTGTTAAAATAAATGAAATAGCAGTCATAACAAAACACGCATTCATTGACGACAGGAAACCCTGCATTTAAGAAAATGTGCTGTATGTTTTACTGATGACAAGTAGGTTGATTACTTAAAAGTTAATTGCAATCAACACTTTTTAGGAACGATTCTTTGCGATGATTCTCCTGCAAAAAACAAATGGAAAAATAGATAAATCTTTAGGAACTGAATATAAAAGAACCGAAAGAAGCTATGAAGTTTTGTGAATGTTTGCTTTTACTTTTTATCCTAATTCAAGCGCAGCAATTACCGGCTTTTTAATTTTTAAGTTCTACCACATCACCAAGTCTGCAATCGTTGGCAGAAATGCACTATGCACTCCAACAAGACAAATAAAGAAAACTCCTATTTTTGTTATAAGACAATTGAAAAATATCCGGTTATTATTGGCGCAACTTCAATGGTATATGAATTTGTAAGCGAAGGGAGAAAAGGAAATGTTTCAAAACTTATTATTTATAGTAAAACGCATCTACACAATTTTTATAACTTAGGTTTTGGCGGCAAAGATAAAAATAAAGGAGAAATTAATGATTCAGTGATAACGGCCAATGGAGATAGCGAGAAAGTGTTAGCTACAGTTGCTGCTACCCTTGATGAATTCACTGATAAATTCCCAAAAGCAATGATATTTGCGACCGGAAGTACTAAAGCAAAAACCAGGTTATATCGGATGGGAATTACCAACAATCTGGATTCAATAAACTCTGACTTTGAAGTTTTTGGCCTTACTGCTGAAAAGAAATGGGTCCCGTTTGAAACTAAATGAGAATTTTAGGCATTTTTAGTTAAAAGAAAAAAATAAATCTGTAGAATGAAAAAGGCAAAGAAAATGGATAAATAATCACCATACTTAGAGTTGAAAAATAATTAGACGAATATCTTGATAAAGGATTATTTAAGGAGAAGGTTGACAAAGCGAACCATATTCTTAAAACAGTCGGACTTCCAAAATTTGCAAAGTCAGTACCTGGGCCAGCATTGTAAGCAAGTGAAATTTTAATGCCCGATACACAGAGAGTCCCCTTAATATCTGATGTTCCGACAGATTTGGACCTAGCCAACTCAATCCCTGTTTCAACTTTTTATTTTCATTTGATAGCCATCAAGTTTGGCTATGTTTCCAACTTAATGTTATCAATTTACCTACACAAGCTATATTCTCCTATTTATAAATGTAGCATAAGTTAAAATGAGTGGAAGCGTAAATACTTTAGGGTAAAACAAAGAAAAATCGAAACAGCCATTTTGTACAATAGTGCATTCAGCCTGAAACCTGGAACAGAATAATACACACAAAAAACAGCCAGTCTTGCAAGACCGGCTGTTTAAATAAATCGACTTCGTTCTCCTATTATACTAACACTTTCACATCCGCCATTTCCCTCAATACTGAAGCTATTCCATTTGCGTCCAATCCAATCTCCCTGTACAATTCTTTGGGCGAACCATGTTCTACCAACCGATCCGGGATGCCCATGATTTTCACATCGGCTTTATAACCATGTGCATTCATAAATTCAAGAACCGCTGTACCAAAACCACCTACTACTGTTCCATCTTCGATAGTGATAATCTTATTGAACTTGCCAAATACTTCATGCAACAATTCTTCATCAATGGGCTTCACAAAACGCATATCATAATGCGCAGGATTGATGCCCTCTGCCCTCACATCACGTATTGCAGCAGCAGCAAAATTACCCGGATGACCAAAGGAAAGTATTGCTATGCCCTGACCATCTTTTAATTTTCTTCCTTTTCCAATTTGTATTTCCTCAAAAGGAGTTTTCCATTCCGGCATTACACCTTCTCCGCGTGGATATCTGATTACAAAAGGATTTTTAGTACTTTCCAACTGAGATGTAAACATAAGGTTACGCATCTCCTTTTCATTCATCGGCGAGCTAATGATCATATTGGGTATACAGCGCATGTAAGCAATATCATAACAACCATGATGCGTTGGTCCATCTTCTCCTACGAGGCCTGCCCGGTCAAGGCAAAATACCACCGGCAAATTCTGGATGGCTACGTCATGTATTACCATATCATAAGCCCGCTGCATAAACGTAGAATACACATTACAAAAAACTCTTAAACCCTGCGTAGCCAATCCTGCACTGAGTGTAACTGCGTGTTGCTCGCAGATGCCTACGTCAAACGCCCTGTTGGGCATTTTTTCCATCATGAATTTGAGCGAAGAGCCACTTGGCATTGCAGGCGTAACGCCCATTATCTTTTCGTTCATTTCCGCCAGCTCAATTATGGTATGTCCGAAAACATCCTGGTATTTTGGTGGCTGTGGAATATCAAACTTCTTCTTAACAATTTCACCGGTGATCTTATCAAACAGTCCTGGTGCATGCCATTTTGTTTGGTCTTTTTCTGCCAGTGAATAACCTTTCCCTTTTACGGTTTTTATATGCAATATTTTAGGGCCAGAAATGCCTTTAAGGTCATTTAAAGTATCTACCAGTTTAGTAATATTATGGCCATCAATCGGTCCAAAATAACGCAATTGTAATGCTTCAAAAAGGTTGCTGCTTTTACTAACCATCCCCTTCAAACTTGCTTCCAGTTTACTGGCCATTTCACGACTGAAGTTTTTACCTACCGGTAGTTTACCGAGCGCCTTCCACACATTATCCCGCAATTCATTATAGGTATGGGAAGTCGTAATATCAGTTAAATATTCTTTTAAAGCACCCACATTCGGGTCGATGCTCATGCAATTGTCATTCAGAATAATCAGCACATTGCTGTTGGCTGTACCAGCGTGATTCATTGCCTCAAAAGCCAACCCTGCCGTCATCGCTCCATCGCCAATTACCGCGATGTGTTGCCTGTCTTTTTCACCTTTGTAATAACTGGCCATCGCCATCCCCAACGCTGCACTAATAGAAGTGGACGAATGCCCAACTCCAAATGTATCGTACTCGCTTTCGCTGCGATTTGGGAAACCACTGATGCCATGATATTTTCTGTTAGTTGGAAAAACATCTCTTCTACCGGTGAGAATTTTATGACCATAAGCCTGGTGGCCCACATCCCATACCAATTGATCGTAGGGCGTATTAAACACATAATGCAATGCCACACTTAATTCAACCACACCTAAACTTGCCGCAAAATGGCCTCCATGTACGCTCACTACATCAATAATATACTGACGCAATTCGTCACAAACCTGGTGCAATTGCTCCTTACTTAGTTTTTTTAAGTCATCTGGGTTATTGATGTTGCTTAATAATTTGCCTGCTTTAATTTCCATGCTTATTTATTTGCTTTGCAAAGTTAACTTCTTTTTCAAGGTAATCGCCTTCCGTGTTGTAAGCCAATACTCCGTTTAGAGGAAAGACTTACAGAGTTTTGCTGCTTATTAATATTTTAATTTTCGTTTACTTCCCACCATTTAAATATGTACAATTTTCCTTAATCTAAAAACTATCGCATTTTCTTCAATTGCCACACAGCAAGGAATTAAACACACATACAGCTAAATCGATAGCATTAAAACACTTTCACAATAAAACTACCCATGCTATCAAATTATTGCTAATATCAATAAATAAATATGAATGATTTGCATCTCCTAGCTTAAAAACAACCATTTATAAACGCATATTGTCATTAATAGTTTAGAAAATGGATAATTGCAAGCTAATTTCTTAAACATACTGCATCATATTCAAAATCAGATCAGGGTTTGGACAGTTTTGAAGGTATCTGCCACTTTCAGCGATGGTACAAACGCCGGGGTAATCGCCTTCTTTTAAATCCATATCACCAATTATCTGAAAATGCAGATGCGGCGGCCACCAGCCATTTTCTTCGGGTTTGCCAAAATGTGCAATCAACTCCCCCCTGCTAATATATTGACCAGGATGCAATTGCGCTATATCTACCAAACTAACATGGCCATACAAGGTATGAAATGCGATGGTGTCTAACTGATGTTGCATAATAATGGTAGCGCCATAATCACCAAAATTATTGTTGAAGGCGAAACTGTGTACCATACCGCCCAGTGGAAGAAAAACTTCGGTACCCACCGGACCCCAAATATCAATACCGAGGTGAATGGAACGGGCAGAAGCAGTTCCTGCTAATTCTCCGTCGACTGAGGATACGTTGGAAGCGCCTGATTCAAAGAGATCGCTACGTTTATAAAGAATCCGATTTTCATTGTACCCTCCTATCCCAAATTGAGCCTGCTGCCCTTTTAATTTGGCATCAACATATTGAGAAAACTTTTGCGTATCTGCAATATCAGCAGCAGTAAGTTCTTTATTGGCCGAGGTAAAATCGAAGTGATGTAATTTTTCTTTTTTAGGGTTAAAAGCTACAACCGGGTGAAATGCTGAGCGGTTTTTTATTAATACATTTTCTAATTCATTGTTCATGCGATGAAGGTAGGAAGCTTTAAGTGATAATTGATGAAATGGTGCTGGATAATACCTCCGTTTTAAACTACTTTTTAACGCCGGAAAACGTGCTTTAAATTGAAAACATTAAAAGTATGAATTTTAGATAGAGCTTACATTCTCCCACGGCAAAACAGTTGCCAATAAAGGGCATCTCTAAAAACTCATTTTTTTATTTGACCTCACCTTTAATTCCTCTCCCCCAAAAAATTCGGGGTCTTCGACAAAAGATAGGAAAAGGTAAGTTTTTAGAGATGCCCTAAAGCAAAATATTGAGAAAAGATTGTAATTATACCGTTCGCTGCCCTCAATCTTAAAAAAGCATTTTTACTTTTAGCTCTTCCAATAAAAAACGGTGATTGCTGTTGCAAAATAGCCTGGCTTTTAACCTATTGTAATTAATTTACTCTATGTGAAATCGCTTTTCAATCAATCAATATCTTTTAAAATACAAAACCCTATTTTTGAACTTTATATGAGAACAATCCAGGCAATTCTTACTAAACCATATCCCTTAGAGGAACGAAAACAAGCACAGATAAAACTGGCTTTTATTTTTGGGGTGGTGGTATTTCTCTTTTTATTTTTATTAAAGCCGTTTGGATATACTCAGAATACTGTAGCCGCATTGCTTGAATGTGGCTTATCTGGGCTCATCACTTTTGCCACCATTGCCTTCGACTTTTTAGTAATCTTCCCCCTGTTTCCCGGTTATTTTAAAGAGGAAAAATGGACCATTGGAAGGGAAATTATTTTAACCCTTGTCATCATTGCAACCATTGGTACCGCCAATATTGTTATGGGAAGTATCTTTTGGGGCAATACATTGTCCATTGCCAACTGGCTCACCATGATTTTTTATACGGCCATTATTGGAATTGTACCCGCAACGATTAGCATATTAATAAACCAGGCAAGACTTTTAAAAAAGTACAGAAAAGAAGTGCAGGGCATCAATGGCACACTGCACGCTATCAATACCGCATTAGTTAAAGAACCGATTTTAATTAAAGAAGCCGTAATTGAGCAAACTACTTTAAATGAAGCGAACCCATTTTATATTACCATTGAGGCAGAAAACGAAAAAGATAATTTAAGGATTGAAGCCAAATCTTTTCTGGCTGCAAGCTCTGCCGACAACTACGTAAAAGTCTTTTACCGGGAAAATGATCGGATAAAAAACGCTATGCTTCGCACCACTTTAAAAAAGCTGGAAGAAAACGCATTGCCCTTTCCAGAACTTTTCAGGTGCCATCGAACTGCCATTATAAACATGGCTGCTGTTGAAAGCCTTACGGGTTCAGCGCAGGGTTACCGGCTTCAACTTATGGGTTTACCCGAAGAAATCCCTGTTTCCCGCAACCTGAACCAGGTTATAAAAGAAAAACTAGCTGCCATTCACCCCTAAAGATTTATTTTCCTTCACCATTCGCCCCTAAAGCTGCAATTGGCCCCAAAGCCTTTACAGATAAGCCCTTGCATTTGGAACAGGGCATGCTGCTGCGGTAGTTTTACATCATCAATCAACTAAAAACAAAACTGATGAAAAAAGCAATCGAAAACAGCGGACATTTTGTAGCCAATCAATTACACCTCTTAATCATTATCTTGTCCGGCTTTTTTAGCCATACACTTGTGGCACAGGATAGCAGCTATACCAACTTTCTGCAGCAAAATCACGAAAAAATAACCATCGGTGGCAACAATCGCTTTGCCATTTTTGATGACCATTTTTATAACAATCAATTATTCATGGTTTCCGAATCGCATGGTTATGCCAAACCACATGAACTGGATGCGGAGCTTTTTAAACAGATCAACAAAAAAAACGGGGTTCGATACTATTTGGCAGAAGTAGATTTTAGCCAGGCACATTATCTGAACCAATATTTAAACACCGGTGATGAGACTTCTTTAAAAGCAATTTACCAAAACTGGTTTGATGAAAGGATGCAATGGGGTTGTAAGGCAGGTTTTGAGAAATGGAAAAATTTATATCAATACAACCAAACATTACCAAAAGGTAAAAAAA
>JBBQKO010000224.1:0-6965 GCA_038327005.1 Chitinophagales bacterium
ATTTCGTCACGGCTTTTCGTGGGGATTTTTATATCGCTGATGGGTAGTGAACCCAAGCTCAATTGCTGTTCAAAACGTTGACGCATAATTGTCGGAATTTAATAGCGAATAAACGGCAATATTTAAACCAAAATCACTAAAGCACATCCTGTGTACAACTATTCAATACCATGAAAAGTAACCAAACCGTTAACCAGTATGGGGTTTAGGGTTTTCTGGCAGACCCTAATTATACATCCTTCAATAAAATCTGGATCGTTTCCTTTGTTTTCTGACTGAGTAATTCAATTTTATTGGCGGTTAATTCTGTAACAATGGCTTCATTGTAATGGCGTACGGTGAGCAGCACTATATTTTTTTCAACCAGCACATCAAATAACTCACTCGCAGCCAATGCCAGTTTTTCAATCTTCTCCGGTTTATCATCCAGGCAGCAATACAAACTAATGGCACCATTCTGCGAGAGGTTGGGTCTTATTTTTATGTCAACAAATAATTGATGTAATTTATTTACCAGGCTATCTTCTACAAACGAAAAGTCTTTCGAATTAAACTGCATCAGCACCTGGTTGTTTTTTAGAACAATGATAGGGGGCATGTTATGAACCGGCAGTCCGCTGATGATAGTGCCTGCCAGTGAAGGTTTAAGAAAGCACCGGACATGCAGGGGAATGTTTTTGTTTTGTAATGGTTTAATGGTTTTTGGATGAATCACCTGTGCACCATAGTAGGCCATTTCTATCACTTCTTCGTAACTTAAAGCACCAATAAATTGCGCTTCTGGAAATAATTTAGGATCAGCATTCATCACACCTTCCACATCTTTCCAAATGGTTTGTGTTTCGGCATCCAGCATATTGGCAAATATAGCGGCAGAATAATCACTGCCTTCCCTGCCAAGGGTGGTACTTTCGTTTTCGTCGGTGGCGCCAATAAATCCCTGGGTTATTACAATATTGGTGTTATCAAAAAGCGGTAATATTTCACCGCTAACTTTTTGTTGCGTATAGGCCCAATCGATGATTGCATCTCTGAATGTATCATCTGTCCTCACAATATCCCTTACGTCTACCCATTGGTTATTGATTCCGATGGTATTAAAATACTGGCTGATAATAGCGGTGCTCAATAACTCACCACAGCACACAATCTGGTCATAATAATAATCATAATCTCTTACAGGTTTGTCATGCAGCAACCATTCCACTTCAGTAAAGATGTCGCTTAATGCATGTACGCTGGAATTTGTAATTTTTTCGGAAAGGCTGGTATGTTCCTCTTTTATCTGTTGAAAGAGCAGGAGCGCATCTTCTTTATTGCCTGAATAAAAAGCATCGGCCACCTTTTCGAGCGCATTGGTGATTTTCCCCATGGCAGAAATAATGATCAGTATTTTTTCACCTTCGTAGGTCCGGATTATTCCGGCAACGTTCGCAATCCTTTCAATACTATTGATACTGGCACCGCCAAACTTAAAAACCTTCATTTCGTATATTTATTTATTAATAATTCAAGACTTCAAAATCATAAAATGGGCCACCATCAGTGATAATCTTACTACATTTGACGTGCAAATCTAAATTCTAAAATTTGCATTCAAAAATTATGTATGAGTATTAACCGCCGGGTACAGACATTGGATGAATTTACGATTCAGCAAATGCGGGATTTTCCCAATGCAACAGGTGAGCTTTCCGGACTTTTAAGAGATATTGGTCTGGCTTCTAAAAGGATAAATGTAGAAGTGAATAAAGCGGGATTGGTAGATATTTTAGGAGATGCCGGCAGCATCAATGTTCAGGGAGAAGAAGTGAAGAAGCTGGATGTTTATGCCAACAATCAATTGGTGGGTGTATTGCGGCATGGAATTAGTTGTGCTGGCATCGGCAGTGAAGAATTGGATGATATCCTTGTTTTTGATGATGAAATAAGTAATAACAGCAAATATGTTTGCCTCTTTGATCCATTGGATGGTAGTGCCAATATTGATGTAAATGTTTCTATCGGTACCATTTTTAGTGTATTCAGACGGGTAACTCCTATTGGTACTCCGGTTACCATCGAAGATTTTTTGCAGCCTGGAATCAGGCAGGTGGCAGCAGGATATGTGATCTACGGATCCTCAACAATTTTAGTATATGCTACCCGAAGAGGAGTCAATGGCTTTACATTAGACCCTTCGATTGGCGAGTACACCTTAAGTCATCCAGATATTAAATGTCCCCCAAGTGGCCGGATTTATTCCGTTAACCATGGGAATTTTTTCCAATACTCAGATAAAGTGCGGGAGTACATCAACGTTTGCCAGAAAAAGGATCATACGAACGGGGGGCCTTACACGCAACGGTATATTGGCAGCATGGTGAGTGATGTGCATCGTAACCTGATTAAGGGTGGTATATTTATGTATCCGGCGATAAAAGACAAGCCGGGTGGCAAACTAAGGTTATTGTATGAATGCAATCCATTTGCATTTATAGTGGAAGTGGCGGGTGGTAAAGCTACCGATGGTAAACAACGCATTCTTGACATACAACCAACCGAAGTACACCAGCGAACGCCATTGTTCATTGGCAGTAAGTTGATGATGGAAGAATTGGAAAGTTTTATTGATGGCGAAGTGTAAATTTTCAGTTGCTTTTAATTTAAAAAGGTTGTTTTGTTTTTATGATAGAGATTATTGAATTTGAAAGTAAATACCAGCCGGCTTTTTACATGCTTAATATTGCCTGGCTTGATAAGTATAATCTTACCGAAAGTCATGACCTGAAAATATTAAATCATCCAGAAGCAGCTATTACTAACAAGGGCGGCTTTATCTGGTTGGCTAAATCGGACAACAAAATTGTTGGATCAGCGGCATTAATTAAAGAAGCTAATGGAGTATTTGAATTGGCTAAAATGGCTGTGAACGATTCAGATCAGGGGAAAGGTATTAGTAAATTACTAATAGAAACCTGTATTACCAAGGCGAAGGAAGTTGGTGCAAAGAAGTTGGAATTATTTTCAAATCACCAGTTAACTGTAGCTTTGAGTTTGTATGAAAAATACGGATTCCATCATGTAGCTTTAACGAATTCTCCGTTTGCAACAGCGGACGTAAAAATGGAATTGTATTTATAAATTGTAATTATGAACACAATCATATCAGTAAAGGATCTAAAAAAAAACTACGGTACTTTTGAAGCAGTTAAAGGTATTTCATTTGATGTTTTGGAAGGAGAAATATTTGGCTTGCTTGGGCCAAATGGCGCAGGCAAATCCACTACGCTCGAAATAATGGAAACCCTTCGCCCAAAAACAAGCGGCGAGGTAATAGTAAATGGGTTAGATCTGGACAAGGAACCGGATGATATCAAAAAAATAATCGGTGTTCAGCTACAGACTTCTGGGTTTTATCCTGGCTTAAATTTGCTCGAACTGATCGCATTGTTTGCAGGCTTGTATAACCAAAAGGTAGAGCCGATGGAATTATTAAAGCTGGTAAACCTGGCCGATAAAGCAAAAAACAAATACAAGGAAATGAGCGGTGGTCAAAAGCAGCGTTTTTCCATTGCTACCACACTCATCAATAAACCCAAAATTGTTTTTCTGGATGAACCAACTACCGGCCTCGATCCGCAGGCACGACGTAATTTGTGGGAGCTGATAAAAGATATTCGGGACAAAGGAACAACCGTAATCATTACTACACATTATATGGATGAAGCCGAGCAACTCTGCGATCGGATTGCGATCATGAACGAAGGCAAGATAATAGCATTGGCCTCGCCCGATAAAATGATTGACGACCTGGTGGCATCTGGCTTTGAAAAGCCAAAAGTGGTAAAAGCAGCTAACCTTGAGGATGTTTTTATCAACCTTACCGGTAAAGAAATGAGAGACGAGTAATTTTAAACCTACATAAAAAATCAAAACAGAAAAATGAAGCAGTTTTTTTTAGCAGTAAGTGTAATACTGATGGCAAGTGCAACCGTGAATGCACAGGCAAAGCCGAAACCTAAATTAAAGGTGGTAAATCCCGCTGGCGTTATCAAGCCGCCAACAAGCAGTTTGAAAACGTCGATAGATTCTTTCAGTTATGCATTGGGTATTAATATTGCCAATAATTTAAAGCAACAAGGCATTGAAAAAATCAGCAATATTGCCATGCAAAAAGCAATGGATGATGTATTTAATAAAAGAGCGTTTTTGCTAAACGATCAACAGTGCAACATAGTAATACAGCAAAAGATTCAAGCCAATATGTCAAAGAAGAATGAAGTGGTAAAAGCCAAGGGAACCGCTTTTTTAGCTGCCAATAAAAAAAGGCCAGGCGTAATAAGTCTACCAAACGGTTTGCAATACGAAGTAATTACCAAAGGAGATCCCAGTTCTGCCATGCCAAAACTGGAAGACACAGTGGTAGCGCATTACGCTGGTACTTTAATTGATGGTAAAAAATTTGACAACTCATATGATAGGGGTGAACCGCTTACAATACCGGTTGGAGGTGTAATAAGAGGCTGGACAGAAGTACTACAGTTAATGCATATTGGCGATAAATTCAAAGTGTTTATACCAAGCGAACTAGGTTATGGCGATAGGGGAGCAGGAGCAGATATTCCCGGAGGCGCTACCCTTATTTTTGAAATGGAACTATTGGCAATTAAACCTGCTGTAGCACCAGCCGCACCAATTGAAGCACCAAAAGAAAATTAATTATGGAAGACCTTCGTTATCCGATCGGCAAATATTTACCACAGTCATTTTCTGAGAGCCAGTTGCAAGAATGGCTCATTGATATCAAATTTTTGCCACTGCACCTGGAGAATGCCATTTTAAATTTAGACGAAAGTCAAATTAATACCCCCTACCGCCCGGATGGGTGGACGGTGAAGCAATTGGTGCACCATGTGGCCGACAGTCACATGAACGCATACATTCGGTTTAAACTCGGATTAACAGAAGACAATCCAACCATAAAGTCGTATGATGAAGGTGCATGGGCCAATTTGCCCGACACTCATAATTTGCCAATCAATATTTCGCTCACGCTGTTGCATGCATTACACGCCCGGTGGATGGAGGTGATAAAAGGAATAAAAGGAGATGAATGGAACAAAACTGTTTTTCATCCAGAGCAAAAAAAGGAAATCACCCTGTGGCATTTATTGGGCATGTATTCCTGGCATGGCAAACACCACGTAGCTCATATAACGGCATTGCGTGAAAGAATGAAATGGTAATAAAGGGCATTGTTTTTAAAAAGTTGGTAGGTATTCCTATCAACTTTTTAGTTTTAAAATGATTAGCCAATCGATTGAATAACTATTTAGCTTTATTGGCGTCGCACCCTTGTACCGTATATCTTTATTGAGCTTTACCCAAAATATTTGTCTAACCGCAGTCAATTTTTTTTTAAAAGCGTAATATAGCCGATCAGTAAACAGGTATATTATTATAGCAAATTCTAATAATCAATCAATCCAAAAAAGCATCCCGATAGATAGGATCAACAATAAAATAATTCAGCAGTCTGGCAATTCAACAATCTAATAATTCAACAATTCAACAATTTAAAATGAACTGGAAAACACTGAACTCTCAATATATTTCAAAGCACCCCTATTTTACGGCAAGAAAAGATACTTGTGAAATGCCTGATGGTAAAATAGTGGATGCCTATTACGTGGTTGAACTACCGAACTCAGTTTGCGCCCTCGCCATCACAGAAGATGGGAAAGTACTTTTAGCAAAGCAATACCGCCATCCTCTGGAACAGGTACTGATAGAATTACCCGGAGGTTTCGTAGACGCCGGCGAACATCCCGATATTGCAATAAGTCGTGAACTGCTGGAAGAAACCGGTCATGAGTTTACGGGTATTGAGTTTGTAGGCAAAGTATCGGCAAATCCTGGCCTGCTAACAGGGTACACACATTTATACCTCGCAAAGGGCGGTAAAAAAGTTGCTTCCCAAAGTTTAGATCACAACGAAGAAATTGAATTATTACAAATCCCGCTTGAAGAAGTTCGGACGATGCTTTTAAATAACGAAATCGTGCAGGCCCTGCATGTCAGTTGCCTTTTTTACGCTTTCAATAAACTGGATTCGATGGACCGCCAATTTGTGGATTGATTTATAGATTCAATCGCAACCAGTATTGAACAATAGAATAAGAGAGAAAAAAAGGCACTCACCTGTAATTTGAAATCAAAGCGATTAGTCCTTATATATGATTTAATGTAAAAACTATGCTTGTTTAAAATGGATAGCCTTCCTCAAAATTTAATCATGGTTTTTTATAGCCTGTTTTAGTGTACTCGTATTTGTATCTGCTACTAGCTTTTATAATTTATTTCGTGTATTGGTTGCCTTTAGTAATTGCTATTGGCTATTAATTATCTTTTCGGGTCGCTATTGAATACGCAAAAGCTTTGTTAGCATTCCTATCTGAAAATTTTATTTTAAGATAAAAGTTGTAATATTTGTTGCAGCAGTTTGTTATTAAACTCAATGTGGTAATGGGTTCTGTATCAGGATGTAAGCGTATTTGCTAATCGGGCTTTATAATTTTAATTGATCTCTCCTGAATAAGATTGAATAAAATTAGGATGGTAGATGAAAGGCCATTACCTTCGCACTCCCAAATAAAAAAGGGGCAGTTCTTAAAAGTAAAAATTCGGTCAAAAGGTTAAGAAGGTTCAAAATTTATTTTGGATTAATTGAAATTAAATTTGGCTAAATAAATACGGACCATTACTTTTGCACTCCGGTAAAAATCGGGTGGCAAATTAAACGGCCAGAAAGTTCTTTGAAAGATTGGAAACAACAGCATGAAACTTCGGTTTCAAATACAGTAAACCTGTCAAAATAATAATTAAAGATTTGACAAAGTTTTTTTTCATAGAGAAAATACTAAAGTCAGATCAAACAAAACATTTACAATGGAGAGTTTGATCATGGCTCAGGATGAACGCTA
>JBBQKO010000225.1:0-6963 GCA_038327005.1 Chitinophagales bacterium
GAAAATGAATATGACTATGGATTCAGAATTTATAATCCAAGATTAGGGAAATTTTTATCAGTTGATCCTTTATTCAAAGGATATCCAGAACTTACGCCGTATCAATTTTCAAGCAATCGGCCTATTGATGGCATTGATTTAGATGGGCTAGAGTATTTAGGAGCTAATGAATCTCGAGTTGAATTTAAAAACGGAAGACTTGAGTTAAAAGTTGAGAATTTTTTCCTTCCGAATAGAAAGAAATTTGAACAGGCAAATGCTAATCCAGACAATTGGAAATATAATTCTGAAACAAAAACCAAGGACATAGGAATTGATGAAACAATATATGATATTTATTTTGAACCCTACGTAGCTAAAGTTCCAGAAGCTTCTGATGTTGAAGATATACCTAACAGTATGTCGGGAGATTCTAAAACAGGAGCCCAAAAACCAAAATCGACTAAAGATCCAGGTCAAAATAAAAAAACCAGTAATTATAGCCCTAATAAAACCGCACAAAATAGATTAAGTGCCAAGGTAACAATAGTTGTAGAAGTTTTTAGAGCTTACATCGATTTGTGCGCATTTGCTGATGGTCAAAAAATTGACGCTCATACAAGTGTTGCTGATAAAGTAAGGAGTCAAGTAGATAAAGCTAATGAAAATAGGCCTAATTCCCAAGGATACCAATCACCAGAGAAATTGGTTGCTATTATGAATGTTGTTTTGCAAGGAGTAAACACAACAAATGATCCAAAAATTTATGAAATAGGATTGAAAGTGTTTGCTAATTTTAATCCACCCCCAGCTACTATTCCTACCCCTGCCAATGTGGTTGGTCAACAAGATAATTTAACACCTACACCAGTTCCAATGCAACCAGTAAAGAAAAAGAAAGGATAATGAATATAAAATATATTAAAGTTACCTTATTTCTATTTGGCACTGTCTTTTATGGTTGTAAGCCTGATATGATTGAAAGAGGAATTATAGGAAAATGGAGTTTTGATCAAATAACTTATAATGATAGTAACATTATGAGTTGCCTTTATAATAATATGTTTACTTTCAAAAGGGATTACGAATTGGAATTACCTGAAATTTCAAATTATTGCGAAAAAGCTCCAGGATCAGAGATTGTAAACGGTAGATGGAAAATATTGGTTAAACCTGACAAAAGAGCTTATGTATATATAAAAACTGCTAATAAAGCATTTAACAACAAGTACCAAATCACCTTTTATAAGGATAAAGGTAATGGAATGCTAAAAGCAGTTTTGAACTCAAAACAAATGAAGATAATTATGCGAACGGGGTCATTTAATCCAGAATATCAAGGAGATATTATTGATGAATTAATTAAATTGACGAATTAAAAAATGTGTATAATACTCCATTATTTAACCTAAAATGTTCATTGTAACAAATACACTGACCTCAACAGAAAGTAAAAAAAATATATAGAGGAACAGAGTTGAGAAATCATGTGGGAAATATATTAGTAACGATTAGTGATAGAAGAAAAGCTATTTGTAATAACGTGGATTCTACTTTGGGTTATAATGCAGTAGTTATTACTACTAATGATTATTATACCGGCGGTATGATGATGCCCGGGCGCACTTATCAAGCCAGTCCTACATCCAAATATCGATACTCAATTAATGGGCAGGAAAAGTCAGATGAACTTAATGACAACTTGACCACTGCACTTTATTGGGAGTATGATGCAAGAATAGTTAGACGTTGGAATGTAGACCCAGTTGAAAAAGTTTGGGAAAGTCCATATTTGTGCTTTAGTGGAAATCCAATTTTTAATTCAGATCCTGATGGTGATGATATAGACCCTAAAAGAAAAAAAGGGATGAACTTTTTTGTTACTGGAACTAAAGCAATGCGTAAACAAGACAGAAAAGAACACGGTGGTGGATTAAAAGGATTTATAAGCAGTGCATACACTTGGGATTTTATAAAGGCAAAGGTCATGAAGGGTTTAAGTTTTGGGAAATTGAAAATTGTACAAGCAAAAAATCCAGCTGAGGCAGTTGCTAAAATAAAAGAGTACAGTGGTTCAAACGGGTATGTCAAAAATATGACTATCGATTATCACTATGGTCTTTTTGGCGAGGCATCATGGGATCCGAATGAGGCAGGGGAAAATCTTAACAATAAGAGCAATAATAAATATTCAACTAAATATACTCAACCTTCTAACCCATTAGATGGACAGGATGCCGCTGATGCATTTACGGATTTAAATAATGGATATGCAGGATGGGGTACAAAAATATTTTTAGGTAACTGCTGGGCTGGTGGTAATAGTGATATGAAGCCTACACCTATACCAGATTTTACGAATGCAATTAGTAGTAGAATAAATACGGCAATGGTTTTTGGGCATCAAGCTGCAGCTTCAACGATTGGTTTTGTTTTTAGAAATAATTTCAACGGACCGATATATGCCCCTTATGCAAAAAGGGCTGATAACGTATCCCATAGGGGTATATATTCAATTTCTGTTAACGGTATTACTACCGTTATAAGGTCGAACATAATAATACATAATAGTGGAAAAATTACAACTTCTAATTCTACAATACAATCGCCATAAAGCATACTTTGGTTTACTGTTATTTATTTTAATATCTTTTGGATGTTCCAGTTCAAAAAAGATAAGCAATGAAGAGTGGAAAATGGAGTATGGATATTTTCAAGGAATATCTTACCTCATTTGTGAAAAAATTTCTGATAAACTATTGTGTCAATATAAATTTGAAACATCAAGAAACTTGATAGAGCAAAGAACTTCTTTGGGGAAATCATTTGAAAGGAATGGGTACAAGTATTTTTGGCTTGGGGTAAAGGACACTTCAAATATAAAATTGCTAAAAATAGTTAGACCATTAAAACTTCAAGTTTATGACTATGGTGAGAAAACCTCTTTAGGGAAAGCAATGTTGTTAACAAATTTAAGCATCTGGAATGAACGGAGAGATTATTTTGATAGCCTAAAATATTTTGTTTTAATAGATAGCATCAAATTACAGTCAAAGCAATAGTAGGTTGTTTTATACATTAGTGAGTACATTACTCCCACTGGCGCAGATATGCAGCGCAGTAAATGAGCGTTGGCGTATCTGTCCGCCGTTGCGGGTGTTCCCCAGCCCGAAGGAAGCCCACTGACTGCCGTTTCGCCTCCGTGGGTGTTCGGCAAAACCATACGTAAGCCAACTGCGGCCACCCGTGAGCGCCGCCGCCTGTGTCTCCGACCAGCGGCTTGCCATTGCTACAGATAAGTAATAAAAGATACTGATAGGTAGCAGGAAAAAAGTTTTGCACAATGGGTTATTGAGCGGCCAGCGAAACAAGGTTATCTTTTAATTTTTTCTTAGCAATAAAAGTATCAATGATATGGTAAAGGCTTTGTTTGTCTTTATCTTCCAGCGTATCCAACAGGCGCAGCTTCTCCATTAAAGTTTTATCAGAGCTTTTAATATCGGTAAAAATCTCATCGGCTCTAAACAACTCACTCAACGTAACACCAAGAGCTTTTGCAATTTTTTCTATGATGGTAAAAGATGGGTCTGTTTTACCACTTTCAATTTTAGAATATTGGGAAGCATCCATTTTTAAAGCCGTTGACACTTCTTTTTGGCTTAGCCCTTTGGCTTCTCTTACTTTTTTTATGGTATTGCTTAGCTTCATAATGCGGTAAATGTGTCCACAAAACTATTGATTATAGACACATAAAGAATGTTTAAAAAATAATCTTGAAAATAAAAAGATAAATATATCCATTTTAATCTATTTTTGCTATTAGACAGATAAGTCCAAAAATAATTTACAATGGCAAACGAATTAATCATCATCGACCAGCAGCAACTGCAATATGAAAATGAAATTTTAAAAATAACTGTCCTGGGCGGCATAAGGTTAGAAGGCCTGGACAGATTAAGAGTAACCTTAAAAGTAGAAATCAAAGACAGTCCCCGCCCACCGTTCCGGCACACAGTAGATTTATACAATGATACACAATTGGAAAAGTTTATCAGGAAGGGAGCAGAGAAACTAGAACTGGGCACAACTATTATTGCAGCATCCTTATCAGAACTCACAGAAAAGTTAGAGCAATACCGGTTAGAGCAAATAAAACAAACCACAGAGAACAACAAGCCAAAAATAAAACCACTCACCGCAGCACAGAAAGAAGAAGCAACAAAATATTTACAGCAACAAAATTTATTAGAGCAAACAAAAAGCGACATTGGCAAAAGCGGTGTTGTTGGCGAAGGCGGCAACCGCCTGTTAATGTATATTGTTTACACTTATCGGAAAGCATCCACACCGCTGCACATTATCTGTCTGGCATCAAGCGGCACCGGCAAAACCCACCTGCAGGAAAAAGTTAGCGAACTGATACCGGAAGAAGATAAAATAGAAATCACCACTTTATCAGAAAACGCCTTTTATTATTTTGGGCAAAGGGAATTAAAACATAAACTGATATTGATAGAAGATTTAGACGGGGCAGAAAATGTATTATATCCTTTGAGGGAATTAATGAGCAAGAAACGTATCAGTAAAACCATTGCCATGAAAAGTAAAAACGGCGATACCAAAACCATACACCTGATTGTGGAAGGACCTGTGGCAGTAAGCGGCTGCACCACCAAAGAAAGTATTTATGAAGACAATGCAAACCGCAGCTTCCTGCTTTACCTCGATGAAAGCAAAGACCAGGACAACGCAGTTATGGATTACCAACGAAAATTAAGAGCCGGAAAAATAGACACCACCGCAGAAAACAACATCAAAGAATTATTTAAGAACTGCCAGCGCATCTTAGAGCCGGTAAGGGTTTTAAATCCTTATGCAGAATTTTTGACCATCCCCGAAGAAGTACTAAAACCAAGAAGAAGCAACGACCATTATTTACTGGCAATAGAAGCAATCACTTTTTACAAACAATACCAACGGGAAAAAAGAGCTGATGAAAACGGCGAACTGTTTATAGAAGTAACGATAGAAGATATTGAAGAAGCCAACGAACTTTTAAAAGATATACTGCTAAGAAAGAGCGATGAACTAAGCGGAAGCTGTAGAGATTATTTGCAACACATCAACGAATATTTACAAAGCAATCAACAGACAAAATTTACCAACCGGGAAATCAGAAAGCATTTAAGAACAGAGCCCACCAAACAAAAGCGTTTTACAAAACTGCTGTTAGAAAGTTACTACATCAAACGGACACAGGGCAGCAAAGCCAAAGGTTACGAATATGAAATAGTAAGCCCTGATGAATATAATCAACTGCAAAGTAAAATAAGCGGCGTATTAGCGGAGAACGTAGAAAAGATAAAGCAACACCTTGCCCAAAAAGAGCCTAAGAAAAAACGGGCTTAAAATCAATCCTCAGTAGTGCAATGGTTCAGAGTGGTGCAAAATAAAACTGCACTACTCAAATACAGCACAGCAAAGCATTTTACTAAGTGGTGCAATACAATTACAAAAAACATATACCGCCATGAAAAAATTAGTATTGAATAATCAGCACTTTGAATTTATAGAAAAAAGTTTTGGTGAGTGGTTAGATATTTTGGGTTACAGCCACCATACTATTTACAATCTTCCCAACCATGTAAGGGAGTTGCTGCATTACTTAGAACAAAACGGCATCCGTCACATAAAGCAATTAGAAGTAAACCAGATTCGGGAATTTTACCAGCAACTGAAATGCAGGAGCAACCAACGACACAGCGGAGGATTAAGCAATAGTTATTTAAACAAACACTTACAGGCTCTTTACAAGTTCGCAGATTATTTACGGCAGAGCGGAAAGATTTTATTGCCGGCATTGTGTATTGATTGGGAAGCAGACGACAGCGAAGAAATAATAGTGCTAACACCCGATGAAATAAAACTACTCTATAAAGCAACAGAAAATTACAATGTAGGTACAGAGTTAGAACCCTTCAACAGCAGGGACAGGGCGATGATTGGTATTTTTTACGGTTGCGGTTTAAGAAGAAACGAAGGCTATCATTTAAACATACCAGATATCAATTTTGACAGAAGAATTTTAAGAGTGAGGAAGGGGAAAAATTATAAAGAAAGGTTAGTGCCGTTCAATAAAGCCAATGCAAATTATTTACAGGAATATTTATACGATTGGCGGCCACTTATTGTAAAAGATAAAAGAGACGATGCTTTTTTTATCAGCCAGCGGGGAACAAGAATGAATGCACAAAGTATGGCCATGCGGTTAAAAATATTGCAGCAAAGAACCGATGATATTAAACTACAGGAAAAAAACGTAAGGCTGCATGTATTACGCCACAGCATTGCGACACATCTTTTACAAAACGGAATGGAGTTGGAAAAGATTGCAAGGTTTTTAGGGCATAGCAGTTTAGAAAGCACACAAATTTACACACACCTGGTTGCAAAAGATGATGAAGAAAAAGTATTGCCGGCGCAGCGTTACAACAACATACCAAAATTTACCAGCAACAAATATTTACACGAAGATGAATAAAATACATTTAGGCAAAACAGCCACCAGCCGGAGCAGAAGAAAAAATATAATTGAAGATGTAAGCAACAAATTAAAATCACCGCAGGACGATTTTACAAACTACCTGTTGAAAAAAGGATATAGTGATACAACGATAGAAAGTTTTATTGGCGATGTGAGAAAGTTTAAAGCATGGTTGGAAAAAGAAAGTATGGAGATAGAAAACATAGGCTACAACGACATAACAAGTTACCTGCAAAGCTTTGGCAACATTGCCCAGCATACAAAAGGCTGTTACCTGCGAGGCGTAAAGCAATACTTTAATTTTTTAATCCAAACCGGAGAACGAAATGACAACCCGGCGGAGTTTATACAACTGAAAGGACTGAAAAGAAAAACACTTTATGATATTTTAAACCGCCAGGAATTAGATAAACTTTATAGCAGCTACACTTTACCCGATA
>JBBQKO010000226.1:0-6961 GCA_038327005.1 Chitinophagales bacterium
AATGCCTCAAAGCCTGCCTTAGAAACGGTGGAAGCATATCTGCGTGGAATATTGGTGGCAGCAAAAGCAATCTTGTTTTCTTTGGCAAAATCTAAAAGCGGCGCATAATCGGTTTTGTAGTTACTCCACAGCCGGGCAGCGGAATCTAATCCTTTGGCAGTTAATTTTCCCTGCAGGTAAAGATCAAGTGCCGGTTGGTTATCCTGTTCAAACATTTCGGCACCAAGCACCAGGTTGCGGTTGGTTTTGCAATCTTTGGTAATCTCCAGTTCCATCCAATGACTGATAGGGTTATTGTGGTATTCACCAATCAACACAATGTCTTGTTGAATAAGACCAGCAATCATTTTTTTATAAGCAATTTTTTTGCCCTTGGCATTGTACAATACATAAGCAGCCTTGTTTTGAGCAGCCAATTCAAATAGTATCAAAAAGGTAATTGGAAGAAGAAGTAGTTTTTTCATAAATGGAAGATCGGTAATTTTTTATTATTGCGGTAGATTTGGAGTTGTTTAAAATTGTTGCAGATTAATGGGATTGTTGTCAAGGTTGTTCCGAAATTTGTAATACGCCCCGTGCAGGTGCTGGCAGCAAACAATGCCTGCAAGAAATCAAACGCAACTTTTTGCTATCAACATATTGCATTATTCCTAAATCTAATAATGCCTGTAAACCGGCCGGGTTAGACAGGTTGGACCGCCGCCACCTTTTACGCTAATCTCTTCACCTTTGTACACAATTACTTTGCAGCCTGCCTCCTCCAATGCCGCAGCAGTTTTCGGATTGCCATCCACCACCATACATACCCGGGGCGAAATGGCCAGCACATTGCAACCCATTGATTCAAATTCATCTTCCGGAACTTCTATCAATTGGCAACCCCGTTGTAACAATAAATTACGGAAGGCGATGGGCATCAGCGGAGAATATACCACCGCCAAATCGGTATCAACCGGACTTAAAATTGACATCAGGTGAAACACGTCGGAAGGGCCTTTATAATGTGGCAATGGAACGGTGATGACCATTACATTCATCGGATGTAACAGGGCCGTTAATTGCCGGATACCTTCTTCGTTGGTACGATAGGTATGCCCTACCGCCAGCGTGTTTTCATCCAGCCAGGCCACATCGCCGCCTTCCAATGTGCCGGGGGCAGTAATGGTTCCCAACACCTTAAATCCATTCGCTTCAAACGCTCTTTTTTCAGCCAACGGTTCGGATGCTCTGGCGGCTTTACCCATATTGCAAATGACCATTCCATTGTTGGTGGCAATGGCGGCATCCCGGCAATAAATCGAGTCCATATTTACAGTATCATCCTGCGATAAAAAAAATATTTCAGCACCATGGTCTCTCAAAATGGATTCAAATTCTTTATACTCTTCTACAGCGATGGTGATAGCAGGCTTTCCCAAATAATTTAACTGCTCCCAGTATTGTTCAATGTGTTCATCACTTATAAATGCGGCGGAAACTTTTTTTATAAACAGCGATTTTATCTGGCCGGTTTCAGAGTGGCAGGTTTGGGACATGTTGAATTGTTGGTTATTGAATGTTAGTTGATGGTTGTTGTTGGTTGTTTTGTTAAGTTGTTGAATACCTAACAGGTCTGCCCCATTACAGGAAAGACGTTGCAATTACTACCCCGCTTTATTCTCCAGACTTTTTATAATAGCCATTACATCCTCATCACCCAAGCCTTCCGCCAGGGCCTGTCGATAACTGTTAAATAGCGGTGTGATCAATGGTGTATCCAAGCCAGCATCTTTGGCCAGTTGCAGATCTTTTACCAAATGTTTCAATGCGAAAGCAGCCGGATAATCATTGTTTAAAATGGCAGCCGATTTAATTTTTGTAATGCCATTGCCACAGGCACCTTCATTGATGATGGTGAGCATATCTTTTTTGCTAACGCCATTCTTTTCTGCAAAGAGGATCGTTTCGGCCAATCCTTGCAGGTTTAAACCAAGCAGGTAATTGATTGCCAGTTTAGCCGAACTGCCCACACCTGCTTCGCCTACATGAACCGATAATTTACCCAGCACATTAAAAACAGGGATCGCTTTTTCATAGTTTGCAACCGTGCCGCCTACCAATATAATCAACTGGCCATCCTGCGCCGGTTTTACGCTACCGGAAACTGGAGCTTCTAAAAAATTCATTCGATGATCGGAACAACGGCCGGATAAATAGCGGGAAGTTTCCGGTGCTACGGTACTCATATCTATCAGTAGTTTTCCGGTAATACTGTTGGATAGTAAACCGTTGGTTCCATCAAATATTTCTTTCACCGCTGCATCATTGCTCAGCATGGTGATTACCACATCACAAGCCTGCAGCATTTGTTGCGGGCTCTCTGCAGAAGAAGCACCTGCTTCAATCAATTCATTTTCTTTTGATCGGGTTCGGTTATACACCATTAATTCAAAGCCTGCCTTTAACAGGTTTTTTGCCATCAGATTGCCCATATTGCCAAGGCCGATCCAGCCTAATTTTAATTGATTCATCGTTTTGTTTCGTGATTGTTTATTACTATTTATAATTGTATTTGCGCCGAGTGTTTAACAAGGTTTGTTTTACTTGGAACAAGTTGGTTTATCCGTCGGTCTACTAAATTAAGGGATTGCGGCAATCAAAACAAAAGCACATTTTTTGGTAACATATTGCTAATACACCAGCTTATTCAACACAGAATTTTAGTATTGCTTTAAGGTTGTCGGCATGGTTGAAATTGCTATTGTGTGCTTTAATAAAAGCGAATCTATTCTTGTCTTCAAAAATCAGGTAAAACATTTGCCTGTAGCTTTTAAAAATGGGTTGGATGCGCTGACAATTCAAAAGGAATGTGGTTCTTGAAACGTTGCGACTTTTTACCATCAATTGATAAATCTGGCTATTGTTGTTGATGGAGCCATAGATTTTGATAGAAGATGTACCCAAAGCTGCATCGTAAGTACCCCAGGTCATATCGGCAATTTGCACCATTTGCTGCCGGATAGCAAGTTTGTATTTGCCGGCAGAAAAAATCTCCCTTACACACATCTTATCATAATAAAAAGAAAAGGGTATCTATGGTAACTGATTTTAACAATACCTGATCCCAAATGGGTAGTGTGTTGTTGGCATTACCGATAAACTGCAACTGATGTAGAATTCATTGCATCACCGGTGCCTGACTATCTGGTAAACCAGCGTTTATTTACTCCTCCAGCAACTTGTAAAGATTGTCTTTCAGATGTACCCTTTTCATTCTTAGTTCGTTTAGATGTTCATCGGTGGTAGGTTCTATGCCTTCTTCAATGCGGTGAATGTAAGTGTCGGCTTCCTGGTATTCTTCCGCCATTTTTTTAAAGCGGTTGCTTTGCTTTTGCAGCGCCAGTATCTTCTCCCGGTGTTCAGGAAATTCGTGTATCAAATCGTGCTTTTCCATATAGCTTATTTTTATACGAATCTATTTATTCCCTAAAATCAAGAGATGAGCAACCGCAGCTAAAAATATGATTATTGTCAGATAATGGCATTCGATCGGGATGATTTAAATTAAAAGACCTGCCTTCCTGGTTTAAAAGATTTATGAAATTTCCACTTTCGGTTTCCTTTTCCTTGTTGAAAGATTTTGAACCTTACATCTTGGTCAATTATAAGTCAATACTCTTTTAAATAAACCATACCAAGCAAAGCAATTGCCCAAGTTCGGAAAATTTGTTTCAATTCGAGGATCGCTTTTTGCACAATGCAGTTTGTATCTAATCCATAGGTTAATAAACCGTAAAAATGACAATTATTAAACCGCAGGGCTGTAATAAACGAGTAACTTTGCCCGCATTTAATTGGTAAGTTGGATATAAATGCAGCACCCGTGCAATGATTGTAACAGGATGTTTTATCCTTTTCTAAGCTGAACTCCTTTTCACTTTTGCCCTCAAAAAAATCATGATCGTTGCGGCTAATAAGCGGCCTGGAAGATGAAGGCAACCGGGGCAAACTTTTATTTTCAGCATTATTGAGTAAAAATTTATTATTAAACAGGCTTATATGATGAAGGGCAAAACAATTTGGTAAACAGGTTGTAAGTGTATCAATCATTCAAAGGTAGCCATGCCAAAAATTATGTATGGTGGGCCTTTTAAAAATTAGCGCATGAAGCATCTTTTATTGTACTTTTTTTGTATCGTTTCATTTCTTGGAGCCACTGCACAGGGCAGTCCCGAGCCACCCTCAGGAAATGGAAATGTTTCCGGACTGGCCCGCAATGGAGGGGATAAAAAAACCATCTACGGAAAATTGATTAATAAAAGTACTGGCAAACCCATTGAAGCAGCCTCAGTGCAGTTATTTTTCAAAACAAATGGTCAAAAAGATAGCCTGGCAGATGGGATGCTTAGCAAACCAAATGGGGAGTTTCGTTTTGAAAGGTTGCCGGCAGCCAATGGCTACTGGTTAGAAATATCGGCGCTTGGATTTAAAACCATTGAACAAATGATTCGGTTTGATGCAGGTATTAAAACGCTGGGTAGTAACAGATATCTTGGTAATATTGCGCTAGAAAATGATATTCAACAGTTGAGTGAAGTAGTGGTAACTTCTGCAAAGCCGGCACTTCAAATGGGCATCGACCGTAAAGTGTTTGATGTAAGTAAAAGCCTGTTGGCCACCGGTGGAACAGCGGTAGATATTATGAAGAATATTCCGTCTGTATCTGTCGATATTGAAGGAAATGTAGAATTGCGGAATAGTGCGCCACAAATTTTTATAGACGGACGGCCAACAATATTAACCCTTGATCAGATTCCTGCCGATCACATTGATAAAATTGAACTGATCACCAATCCTTCTGCTAAATTTGATGCGGCCAGTTCGGGCGGTATCATCAATATTGTTTTAAAGAAAAATAAACGCATTGGGTTAAATGGAATGGCAGCTTTAAGTGGCGGCACTCCAGGCATATTTAGTGGTAATCTTAACCTGAATTTGCGCCAGGGTAAGTTTAACTTTTTTGCCAGTGGCGGTCACAACCAGTCGGGCGGTATCGCCAGAGGGCAAACGCTGCGGCAAAATAAAAAGGGGGGTATTATTACGGATTACTTTAATCAGTTTTCGGCCAATGAGCGTTCCCGCAATTTTAATTCAGTTCGGTATGGTGTCGATTTTTTTATGGATAACCGAAATACCATTTCCATTTCGCAGGATTTTGTATCCGGCAAGTTTGGCAATGTTGAAAACCAGGACCAGGAATATCTGGATGCCAATTCAATCCTGCAATACAAAGGTGATCGGGTTTCTGATGGAACGTCACAATTTAACAGGAGTGGCACCCGCCTAAACTTTAAACATGTTTTTCCAAAGGAAGGAAAGGAGTTAACTGCCGATGTAAATTATAATAGTGGCGGACGAAGCAGCGATGCAACGATACTAAATACCTATACGAAACCGGATGGCAGCCAGTACCGTATTCCATCCAATGTGTGGAACGATGGAACCAGCAGCGAAAAACAGTTGACCATACAAACAGATTATACCAATCCTGTTACGGAAAATAGCAAAATTGAAATGGGTTTGCGGAGTTATCATAACAGGTATGTAAGTGAGTTTAATGCGTATACAAGTTTTCTCGGTCAGGTAGTAAAGTTACCGTTGAGCAATAAGTACGCTTATACTGAAATGGTGAATGCAGCTTACTTCACCTATTCTTACAAGAAAAAAGATTTCTCCTATCAGGCAGGTTTAAGAACCGAGTATTCAAAATTTGATGGTGAGCTGGTAGATAGCGCTTACAAATTTGGTTATGAATATCCCAGCAAAATCACCAGCATCTGGGATGCGCTGTTTCCGAGCTTTTTTGTAACGCAAAAATTAAGTGAAAAAGATGAGCTGCAATTCAATTATTCCCGCAGAATCAGGCGCCCGGATTTTTGGCAGATGAATCCATTTATTGACATTAATGACCCTGCTAATTTACGGCAGGGAAATCCACAGTTAAAGCCTGAATTCATCAATTCGTTTGAAGTTAACTACAACCGAACCTATAGCCATGGAAGTTTGCTGGCTGTGCTGTATTTTAAAAATAATCCCAACGATATTACCCAATATAGCGATACAATAACTGATGCTCAGTACCAGCAGTTGAGCAATGCAGCCATTGATCCAAATGCCATACTCAATACATTTATCAATGCGAGTACTACCAATCGATATGGGGCAGAGTTAACGCTCCAGCATAAGGTGGGTAAAAACTTTGATATCACGCCGACAGTAAACCTGCAATATCGTACAGTAAAGGCCAACGTAAATAAGCTGGACCTTAGTAATAAAGGGTTTAACTGGGAAGCAAAATTAATCACCAATTATAAAATTGAGAAGCCTGAAAAACCATTCCTCAACAATTTAGGTTTTCAAATGATACTTGATTATGAATCACCAAGCGTGATACCGCAGGGGCGAAATATCGCAGAATTTGATGTAGATATGGCCATTCGTAAGGATTTTTTAAAAAACAAAAAAGCCTCGCTCACTTTTGCAGTAAACGATGTGTTCAATAGCCGCAGATGGGGAGCCGTGTACGACACCGACCAGTTTTACCAGGATTCATACCGTCGCTGGAATGTTCGGAGCTTCCGGGTTACTTTCAGTTACAAATTTGGCGATAGTAATTTCTCACTTTTTAACGGCGGAAATAAAGGCAACGGGTCCGATACTGATTAAAGGATATTAGCTTTCCCTCCCGGTGAGTCAGCCTTTGGGGGTGACTCACCGGGAGGGAAAATCAAAGTTGATACACCAACAGGCGTTTTTTAATGATCAATTAAAATTTATCCTACGATGTTATTCTAAAAAATTGTTATCATTCGGGCAATGTGCTGAATATTTGATTAAACGGTTACCGAAGGCAATACAGCCTTTGGTAACCGTTTTTATTATTCCGGAATTGTAGGAGCTACCGTTTTATTCTCTACTACTA
>JBBQKO010000227.1:0-6938 GCA_038327005.1 Chitinophagales bacterium
CAGATGCCAGCAACATCGCATTGATAGAGGCTGCACTCTTTCGCCCCTCTCCCATCGCCAAAATTACCGTGGCTGCACCCAGCACAATATCGCCACCGGCAAATATTTTATCCATGGATGTTTTTTGAGTTTCATCTACTACAATATTGCCTCTTTTGTTTACATCCAGTTGGGGTGTTGTTTGGCTGATGAGTGGGTTGCTGCCATTGCCTACTGCAACTATCACGGTATCTACTTCCATTATAAACTCACTGCCTTCAATTACAACGGCCGATCGTCTTCCGGAAGCATCCGGTTCACCCAATTGATATTTTAAACACTCAAGACCTTTTACAAATCCCCTTTCATCACCCAATATTTTTTTCGCATTTTGTAGCAAAAGAAATTGAACGCCTTCTTCTTTGGCATGCTGCACTTCTTCTTTACGAGCAGGCATTTCGTTTTCAGTTCTCCGGTACACAACCGATACTATTTCTGCACCCAATCGCATGGCCATCCTGGCTGCATCCATGGCCACATTGCCACCGCCGAGAACCACTACTTTTTTGGATGGAAAAATGGGTGTATCGGCATTTTTGTCAAAAGCCTTCATCAGGTTGACACGGGTCAGGTATTCATTGGCAGAAAATACCCCATTGAGATTTTCGCCTTCAATCCCCATAAAAATTGGCAGACCGGCGCCTGTTCCAATAAACACGGCATCATAACCATCTTTGTCAATCAGGTCAGTTAATTTTCGGGTGCGGCCTACTACAAAATTTGTTTTGATCTCTACGCCCATTGCAGCCAGCGTTTCAATTTCTTTCTCAATCACTTCGTTGGGTAAACGAAATTCGGGGATGCCATAACGAAGCACGCCGCCCAATTTATGAAAGGCTTCAAAGATTGTTACATGATGACCTTCCCGCCTGCAATCTGCCGCTACTACCAAACCGGCCGGGCCACTTCCAACCACGGCTACCTTTTTCCCAGTAGCTGCTTTCACAGATGGAATTACAGTCTTTTGATTGATTCTTTCCCAATCTGCCACAAAACGTTCCAGCCTTCCGATGGCTACAGAGCTATCTACATTTTTCAATGATTTGCCCAGCGTGCAATGCAATTGGCATTGCCGTTCCTGCGGACAAACCCTGCCACAAACGGCAGGCAGCAAAGTGGTTTCTTTTACCACAGCAATGGCCTGCTCAATTTCACCTTTGGCGATCAGATCAACAAAACGGGGAATATCTATTTTAACCGGGCAACCTTCCATGCAATTCTTTTTGGCGCATTGCAAACAGCGAAAAGCCTCTACCCTCGCTTGTTCAAAACTATAGCCCAGTGCTACTTCATCCATATTGTGCGCACGTACTTCGGGATCCTGCACCGGCATGTCCTGTCCGGGAATTTTTTGCCGCTCTTTTACCTTTAAGGTTAAAGCCCTATCCAGGTATTCATCTAACAAACACTGTGCTTCGTGGTGCAATTCGTCGGCTGATTTGTAACTCATAAACTTACCTCCTTTACATTGTCATTAAAAGCTTTTTTAACAAAACATTTATAATGAGTACGTTCAATTTCCCTGTAGGCATTTAACCGGGAAATCATGTTGTCAAAATCTACAAGGTGGCCGTCAAACTCGGGCCCATCCACACATACAAATTTTACTTCGTTGCCAACATTTACCCGGCAGCCGCCACACATGCCCGTTCCATCTACCATGATGGTGTTTAGCGACACTTGTGTAAAAACTTTAAAGGGCCTGGTTGTTTCGGAACAGAACTTCATCATCACCGGCGGACCAATGGCAATTACGATATCTGGTTTTTGAACGGCTTCGCACAATTCTTTCAACGGTGCCGTAACCAATCCTTGTCGGCCATAAGAACCATCGTCTGTACATACAATATATTCATCCGCAATGGCCTTCATCTCCTTTTCAAGAATGATTAGTTCTTTGGTTCTTGCGCCAGTGATGATGGTGACATGATTGCCCGCCTTTTTCCACGCCTGAGCGATGGGGTACATCGGAGCAACCCCAATGCCGCCGCATACACATACTGCCCGGCCAAAGTTTTCGATATGCGTGGGTCTGCCCAATGGACCAACGAGCGCAGGCAATGCATCACCTACATTAAAGGCAGACAAATGTTTGGTAGTTTTTCCCACTACCTGAAAAATAATGGTAATGGAACCTTCTTCCGTATCGGCATCTGCAATGGTGAGTGGGATGCGTTCGCCAAAATCATCATCCGTTTGCAAAATAATGAACTGTCCTGCCTGTCGTTCTGCTGCAATCAGGGGGACATGCAGGCGCATCAAATACACATCGGCTGAAAGTTGCTGTTTAAATAAAATCTCATTCATAACTAAAAAAATTACCCGGCAAACTTAAAGCAGGGGCAGCTAAAATATTATGACGAATATTAGGTCGGGATAAGAATGAAATCATATAAAAAAAAAACGCACAACAGGTTTAAGGAAATGATCTGTAAACCATGGTCATTTTTCCAAAATGAAAATGTGACATTACCCAATGCTCAGGTCAAAAAACCTTCTAAACCTCTCAATGCTGAAAATTTTAATTATTGTTGAAACAAAGGCTGGTTGTTACGAAACGGTCCACCGATCGTTTGTATTCGTCACTTATATTTAGGGCATCTCTAAAAACTTACCTTTTCCTCTCTTTTGTCGAAGACCCCGAATTTTTCGGGGGTGAGGAATTAAAGGTGAGGTCAAATAAAAAAATGAGTTTTTAGAGATGCCCTTTAGTGAAAATTATTGTATCCCCTTGCAATACTGCAAATATTTACGGGTGCATCCCAAATTTACCCCTTTCTTTTGAAGATGTTTCAGATTATACTACCTTGAAATAAACAATCACTTTTTCTTTAAACAAGAACAACACAATATGAAAATAGCAACCTACAATGTGAACGGTGTAAACGGACGCTTACCGGTATTGCTCCGCTGGCTGGAAGAAACCAAACCAGATATTGCCTGCCTGCAGGAACTAAAGGCGCCGGACGAAAAATTTCCACTACAAGCCATCCAGGATGCAGGCTATCATGCTATCTGGCAGGGGCAAAAAAGTTGGAATGGCGTAGCGATTTTATCACGCCATGCGGATATCAAAGAAGTTCGCCGCGGATTATCAGGCGACCTGGACGATATCCAAAGCCGCTACCTGGAAGCAACCATCAACGACCTTACGATTGGCTGCCTTTACCTGCCCAATGGCAACCCTGCACCCGGACCAAAATTCGATTATAAACTGCGCTGGTTTGAACGCCTTACAGAACATGCCGAAATATTGCTGACGTCAGGCAAACAAGTGATTCTAACCGGAGATTATAATGTAATGCCCACCGAACTGGATGTGTACAAACCAGAGCGCTGGGTGGCCGATGCCTTATTTAGACCCGAGACTCGTGCTGCCTTTAAAAAGCTGGTGGAACAAGGCTGGACGGATGCCATTCGAACACTTTATCCAACTGAAACCATTTATACTTTTTGGGACTATTTCCGAAATGCGTATGGCCGCAATGCTGGTCTGAGGATTGATCATTTTCTGTTAAGTCCAAACCTGGCTACTCGCCTTACTGCAGCCGGCGTAGACCGCATGGTTAGAGGATGGGAAAAAACCAGCGACCATGCACCGGTGTGGATAGAAATATAAATGACCCAAAATTATAGGAGATTACAAAGAAGCGCTTAAACTGAATGCAAAATAATTACCAATGATAAAAATCCGTTGGCAATTGTGGACTACAGCAGTGAATAATAATGACGATGAATGAATCAACTTTGTACTGACTGAGAGCAAACCCATACCCGTGCAATTGGCAATCAATGTTCCTTACCTAGCCTTTGAAAGCATGGTAATTTTGTTATATCGCACCTGTTAATATTACCAGTAAACCTACTGTAAATAAGGTTTCGCTGGCTAAATAAAAGGACCAAATAAATAAAATACAAGACTATTAATTTAAATTTGCTTTATGCTGGTAAACAGATAGGATATTAATACATTAAAAATGTTATCAACTGCAAAAGACCTTGTTTGCGTTGATGTGATACCACCAGCGTTAAAAAGTGATTTTCAAATTTATTTTTTAGGGAAAACTTTAGTAAAGCAAAACAATGTTGTATTTGCGTATCCGCATGATATAAAAAAAATGGGTTCATTTTATCTTCAATAAATACAACACTTAATTTTCAATGCTACCCCAATATCTTTTGGACTTTAATATTACGTTAGAAGGCTTTTAACAGAAATTCCAGACAGATAAATGGAGTGACCAGTTTAGGGAGTCTTTACTGAATGACTATTCTTTTTTTTCTGCCAGAGTTGAAGATGCGAAGTTAAATTACGGGGATACTATTCGCTTCTTAAATAATGAAACCGTACGTGGCGTTAACCTCTCCTCTTTACTTGGTATTTCAGAACATCAAAGTGTGTTGAAAAATCTTGTTGACAAGCTCAATATCTTGAGCTTACCGAAAAAACGATTAAGGAAGTTAATGCAAGTTTAATGGAGTCGCCATTCGCCTGGGAAAGTGAGTTTAAAGCTGAACTCGTTGGGAAATACAGAAACATACCAATAACTGGCTCCCGGCAACCATTTTTTAACAACAAAGAATATGCTCCGCTTTTTAATCTGGAATTTATCGTACCATCATATCTGGACATTTTTAATAGCCAGTTAAGCGATATTGACAACTCTAAATATGACAAGCACCTTTTAACGAGATTGTCTTTTTTTCATAATAAATTTTTGAATCAGATCCATCCTTTTGCAGATGGAAATGGAAGGGTATGTAGAATTTTAATGGGTGCCATTATGATGAGAAACAACTGTCCGCCCATATTTCCTAAGATAATGGAGCAGCAAGATCAAATCAAATATATAACAACAATCGTAAAATGTGAAGTAGAGAAAAATGACAGTTTTTTGGTTGAGTATTTCGCTATTGAAATGTTGAAATATCTGGTTGAGAGATTGAAAACGCCCAAGGATCCGGATACGGTAGCACCCCTCAAATGAAGCCCTATCTTCTCGTTTTGTCTTCAGGGAGCCGCTTCTAACAAAAAAAGATTTTACTTTGCTTTGTAACGATGCTAATACCCTACCGGTACGGTAAAAAGTGTAGTTCTGCCATGGGGAGGGCGACACACTGGTGCCTAATTACAAAATACTTTACGGCAAAACGCCGCACTTGAAAATTTGTCGTAAACAAAAGCGACCGCTATTAATATTAATGGTGTTAAGTTAAGTATGAATTATCAATAGTGAATGGTCAATATTTCACCATTGACAATTGACAATTTACAAATCGAAACGTAATTTTATTCTTTACCCAGTACCAATGGAACTACCTCTTAAAAAACATCGCTTTTTATAAGTCGGAATCTTCACAAAAAGATTTTTATAAAAGACAGTGTGTACTATTATACTCCGCCTTGATAAAATCCGTTGCACTAACAAGATTAAAACGAGGTTCACCGGAATTGAATTACCCGCCACAATCTACCAGGACGAGATTTACTTTTAAATTTCCATTTAATTCATCAACTATTTTTTTAATTTTATTGATCAAACACAGCGGCAGAAAATCATTGATTATTTTAACAGTTTCCTTCAATTACAAAAAACGACAAAACCTGCAACAATGAAAAATAAAAAGAGCCTGTTGGATACGCTCCGATTACTGGCAGAAGGTCAACAGAAGCTGGCACTACAGGCACTTGATGCTTATGAGCCCCTTGTAACAGCAACCATCAAAAACAACAATATAAACCAACATGAAATTGAACACCTGCTGGATGGTATGCTTGATTTTTGTTATGATGATGCCATCTTAGTTTTATACCGAAAGCTATGCCGCTATTATTTTGATATAAACCCGGCAGCAACGGTTGATTACATCGACCTATACCGGGAAAGGTGGGATGAAGATGGAAAAATGAATTTCAAGAAAACTTTACCATAAATGAATCGTAGGTGTATGGAGCAATTTTTCACCCCCGACAATCTTCCTGTTTAGCTATAACCTATAAGGTCTGCGGCAGGGCAGAGCGGCGAGGCAAGACCTTATAGGTTAGGCAGAATAACGCAGCAATAAAGAATAAAACCTATAAGGTCTACCGCAGTAACAAAGTAGCCTTGAAAGATCTTATAGGTTAGGCTTCAGCAGGGTAAAGCCCCGAGGCAAGCATAACCTATAAGGTCTGCAGCAGGGCAACGCGGCGAGGCAAGACCTTATAGGTTTGGCCGAATAACGCAGCAATAAAGAATAAAACCTATAAGGTCTACCGCAGCAACAAAGTAGCCTTGAAAGACCTTATAGGTTTGGCTTCAGCAGGGTAAAGTGGCGAAGCAAGCTGGCTACCATAAAAAAGCTAATTGTTATTGTACGCTGATATAATCAATCGTAAGTTTAAAATCTTCTTCCTTTTTATTGCCGATCAGGAAGCCAATTTCTTCCAGTGAATCGCCGGGGAAGTTGACCATATCAAGGGTTCGGCCCCTGAAGGAAGGGATCATACTGTTGAAAGGAATCTCAATCGTTTGCCAGGCATTATTTGTAGTAAAAGTAGATATGTAGGAATGATACTGGCTGCTGTTGGTTTTCACCCTGAATTGGTAGGCTTTACCATCCCCTTTTAGCGCTATCACAAATTTACTGTAACCTGTAAGTCTCGTCTTGCCCGCACTATACCTGATTGAGGAGAAACCGCCATTGTTATCCAACGATACCTGGCCTTTAAAAATGCCATGCCCTTCACTATCAACGCCCATATTGCCGGCAGATACGCCACCCATTACCGAATCATCCACTACAAACCAGTTTTGCATGGCGGCATCTTTTGTAAAATCAAACAGCATCATCGTATTCATAATCAAATAGCCTATTATTGAAAAAATTATTGTCATGATCGTTCAAAAATTTATGTA
>JBBQKO010000228.1:0-6832 GCA_038327005.1 Chitinophagales bacterium
CAGTTGGCTATTGATTTTGGTAAGGAAGAGCGCTACATTGTTTCTATGCAACAAAACCTTTCCGTGTCTTATTCCTACCTGAGTGATTATGAGAATGCGTTGAAATACCTGTTGCCGTCAATAAACTATTCTCAAAAAACAAACAACGAAGCAATGTTAAGTACAACCTATGACAATATTGGTATTATTTATCGGGTAACAAAACAATATGGCAAAGCAGTAGCGTATCATAATAAAGCGTTAGACATTGCCAGGAAAACAAGTAATATGTATTTTGTTGCCAGTGTATTGTCTAATTTAGGTAGTGTTTATTCCGACCTTGGAAAATATGATTCGGCTATTGTTGCAATGAATGAATCGCTACTAATTGGTAAAAAAGAGAACTATGATTACATCATATCTACAGTTACAGGCAATATTGGAAATGTATTAATAAAGCAGGGTAAGTACGACAGCCTTAATACTTACTGTACCGAAGGACTAAGTCTGGCGGAAAAGATAGGAGATAGTCTGACGATGGTGAACAATATCTATGGATTGGCCCTACATGCTTTTTTTAAGAAGAATTTTAAAAAGAGCAAGGAATTGGCAACAGCAGGTTTTGCTATGGCACAACAAAGAAATTATACAGAACCATTGCAATTGTTTGCTGATATTTTAGCAAAACTGGCAGTGGGTATCGGAGATTTAAAAAACTACGATTATTACAATCGTTTAAGTACTGAATTCTCTGAAAAATTGTTTAATGAGAAAATGCAAAAGAATGTACAGTTGCTTGATAAAAAATACGAGACAGAAAAAAAAGAAAATCAATTACTGCTACAGCAATCAACCATCAATAAAAAAAACACACTCAACTATATCTTAATTGGCAGTTCTGCAGCACTCTTGATTATAACGTTTCTCTCTTACCTTACCTATACACGAAAACGAAATTTGCAGCAGCAAAAAATTGCCGAACTGGAAAACGAAAAATTATTACTTGCCACACAATCCATTTTAAAAGGCCAGGAAGAAGAACGCAGCCGCATGGCAAAAGATCTGCACGATGGCCTGGGTGGATTGCTCAGTGGTGTTAACTTCAATTAGGAGCTATGAAAGGAAATTTAATTTTATCGGAAGACATGGGCAAAACATTTAACAATGCCCTGGGCAAGCTGGATGAATCCATCAGTGAAATGCGCCGTGTGGCCCATAACTTAATGCCAGAAGCATTAATGAAACTCGGTTTACAGCAGGCCCTGCAGGATTATTGCGAAGGTTTATCGGAAGGTCAGCCCTTTGTAATTAACAGTCAATTTCACGGACTGGAAACACGAATGGATGCTGCCACAGAAGTGGTGATATACCGCATCGTGCAAGAATTGCTGAACAACACTGTAAAACATGCTGATGCGTCCACCATACTGACACAGGTAATGCGGCAGGAAAATAACTTAACCATTACCGTAGCAGATAATGGTAAGGGCTTTGACAAAGAAGAGGTATTGCAGGGTGCAGGATTAAAAAATATTCGCACCAGGGTAGATTACCTGAAAGGGCAATTGGATATTCAAACAGCGCCGGGTAAAGGAACTTCTATACATATTGACTGCACAATTGAAGAAAATGGATAAGATAAAAGTGTTGGTGGTAGATGATCATCCCATGGTGCTGGAAGGTATGCGCAGCATGCTGTTGCAGATAGATTTTGTTACACTTTGCAGTGCGGCACGCGATGCCTATGAAGCAATAGAAATTCTCAAAAATACTACCCCGGATATTGTTATCACCGATATTAATATGCCCGAAATAAGCGGTATTGAACTGGCATTGAAAATTAAAAACGAGTTTCCGCTGGTGAAGGTAATTGCCATGAGTACGTTTAAAGAACGGAGTTATATTGCTCAAATGATACAGAACGGGGCTTCTGGTTACCTGGTGAAAAGTGCATCAAAGGAGGAGATTGAAGAAGCGATATTAAGTGTGCATGAAGGAAAATTATACATGAGCCTCGATATCAATTTTACCTCGAATGATAAACAGGCACTGAATAATATTCCCGTTCTAAGCAGCAGGGAAAAAGAAGTGCTGGAATTAATTGCTGATGGTATGACCAACCCACAGATTGCCGTAAAATTATTTTTGAGTATGCATACCGTAGATAGTCACCGGAAAAATTTACTCACAAAATTTGCAGTAAACAATACTGCCAGTTTAATAAAACTGGCTGCAAAGTATAATATGGTTTAAGATTGTTTGTAGCATGATATAATGCTGTTAATAGTTACCTTTTGTACCTATCAAAATTTATGCAAAAAATAGCCGGTAGATCATATTTTCTTTAGTATATGATTATGGCGTAGCTCTTCTGTTGTAACACCATCCAGCTATAGCTGCGTACTTATATTTTTTGCCAGGCATATCCTGGTTTAAATAGAAATTATCCTGTAGAATTTTTTGGCTGATGTAGTGATCTTTTTTGTCAAAACCTGCATTGTAAATAGTGGCATACCATTGCAACTTTTCCATTGAGGAAGAGAATGTTCTATTTGCGTAAATTTTATTACAAATGCATATAAAAGCTGTTAAATATACCAGTTGCCAGTCTTCATCCTGCAGGCGTTCCACTCTTTGCATCCTTATATTTTCTTCATCATTGGTGTTATACTTCAGTTGTAATTCTTTGTAAATGTTTACCGGTAGACATTGTTTCGATTTTTGCTCTACCTGCTCGGCAAAAGTTGGTTTCATTTGAAAAAGCCCGATAGAAAAATTGGCATAGGTTGCCCCCAATTGTACATACAGTGTTCGCAGGCTTTCTGCTTCTATGCCATCTTTAATACTGTTGAATCGCATTACTTCAGGAAAAACAATGCTCTGCATAAACTTATAGTCAGCATTACATAAAGCAGCGCAGGTTAAAAAATCTTCCTGCATACTGTTTAATTTTATTGTTGCTTTGTTTGCTTTTTCTCCAAATGCTTTTCCAAAAGTATCATTGGTATGTTTTACTTTTTCAAAAATAAATCCCAAACATAATACAACTGAAATGAACATAAATACAAAAATGCTATATAACCTTTTTGCATAGATAAATGTGTTTTGCACCACTTTCATTTTTATACAATTTAAAATAATAAACCGCCGTTTCATTGCCTACTGTAACTACTTTTGGAAATAATACCCCGCCAAGGCTTTCTTCTGTACCGTCGGCCTTGTATATTTTTCCTTTTTCATAATACACCGATTTGGAAATGTCCGGGGTTAAAAAAAGCCGGTCCATACTTTTTATAGGTACGCTAAAACTGGCAGCCTCTTTGCCATTTACCAGCACCTGTGTGGGGCTTTGAGCAGGAATGCTGATAATATCTCCATTATCGTTTACAAAACTTTTTATTTCGTCCCCACCAGCATATATATCTGTCAAATTGCCCTCTTCCTGTTTATTAGCAGAGGTAACAGTAATTATTTTTTGTGTTTTTTGATTCATTACCGTAGCCATGCAATGCTTAAAACCGGTGCTGGCAGAAAATTTTACCGGCATTAACATGCCACCGTCACCCACATTTCGTTTTAAGGCCGCTTCATTCACCATAAAGGAATAACCCATGCCCATTTTTGCCATCATGGGACTTTCGCTGCCAACGGTTACCAATGCAAAAAATTGTTTCTTATCAGTCGAAACAATCATCTTAGAGACAAAATCATAGGGGCCAAAATTCTTTCCATTAAAAACGATAAACAATTTTCCATCGATGGTTTTGCTGTGCTGTATAGCTACGGGGTCTTTTTTGTCTCCAAGGCTTACTTCATAGTCATAGGAGCCTGACGAGCCATCGTCAGATTGTTCACTTAAGCTTTTAATCGGGGCTGCCTTAAACGGCCCGCTGCGGTTTCCATCTTCTATTAAAAAGTATTCTTGCTTTTTATTTTGCACAACAAATGAATAAACCAGTTTATTATTTTTGGTAAGAATTTTTGATTCATCATAGAGCAGGTTTTCATCGGCTCCCAAATTAAAAACCACGGTTCCGTTTGATGGTGGTGCAGCAGCAACGGTTGGTTCATTGGTTTTTTGCGCCGGGCTTGCAGTAGTTTTGTAGCCTGCAACATCGCTGCTACCAACCGATTCACTTTTTTTTTGGTCTAGCACTTTATCTGTTTTTTGCTTTAATTTTTTAAGTAACTGACCGTTGCAAATATAACCCAGGCAGCAAAAAGCTGCCAGCAAACAAATGATTTTACTTTTCATAATTTATTTTTTAAGTAGGTTGTTGACTAAGAATTTTAACTCATTAATTTCCCGTTGTTGTTTTTCTATTTGTTGTTGTCGTTTTACTGCATTTATCAATACAAAAGTAGATGACAGGTTATTTACAGATCGCAGATCGTCGTAGCCATTTTGTTGATTTTTGTCAACCATAAATGGTGCAATTTTTTCCAGGTGCCGTGAAATATTGCCGGTTTGCTGTTTATGTGTTTTAAATGGTACATCATCATCATCATTATAATAAATTCATACGGGCTTGTTTAAAAATTAAAACTTTTTTTTATTCTTTTAATTTAAATCACCTTCAGTTATATCGGCCACATTGTCCACCTGGCAATTGATGTGTGTAAGTAAAGGGTTGGTGGCAGTAACTCTATACAGATTTTTTCATAAATAAAAAGTGCCATATTGTGTAAGCCCAATTTCAATAATGTCAAAATGATCGTTGCGTTGCAGCGGGTATTTATATTATGTTTCATCAATTCTGCCAGAAAATGTTTGTGCAAGGTTGGCATGAATAATATACATATTGCTTACTTTCTGCAGCACCAGCTGGAAAGACGCAATATTTTCTCCTGCATTATTCTAAGTAAATTTGTATTTACTTCGTGGTATTCCATATTGATTAATTTTTTGCCTTGTTATTTTATTTTGGCTTCAAGTGCTTCAATTTTTTTATTGAGCTCTTAAATGCTTTCTATAAGTAAGGGTACCAGCTTGGCGTAGTCAATGGCCTTGTATCCGTTTGGCCCTTCTGTTACTACCTGGGGTACGAGTTTCTTTACCTCTTGCGCTATCAACCCCACTTGTTGTCCTATGTCAAAATTTTGATTCGGAAATTCATCGGTTTTCATTTCGTATGAAACACCTTGCAGTTGCAATACTTTTTCCAATGATTGCTGTAATGATTGGATGTTCTTTTTGAAGCGGCCATCACTGGGGTAGGTGGTACCGTTTGCCCATAAGTTGCCAGAAACAGAAAATGCAATAGCGCCATTTCTTTGTGCTTTGGCCAGTTCTGTATAAGTGCCGGTGGTTTCCAAAACTCCTAAACTTACCTTGCCATTAGGAATATCGTTTTGCAGGCGCAGTTCGCCGCTATAAGCCCCAATGCCTACATCGCCATAAGTTCCTTTGAATAGCGAAATTTTAGAAAGCCCCAATGCATTGGAAAACTGCAGCGGTACCTGGGCAACAGCACCATTCAGACCAATGCCTACATTGCCTGTTGTTGTATTCATGGTAAGTCCCCATCCTGCACCAGTTTGTCCAAATAATCCTTCCTGATTGTCGCTGGCAAGGCCAATAAAAGAAACATTGGCTGTATTGGCAATATTGGCAAGCCATAAACCGGCAGATTGAGTGCCCTTGGTTAATTGCAACCTTCCTTTTAATGACATGCCATATTCACCGCTATTTATAATGCGGGCCCTTTCGGTAAAACTGCTGCTGCTGCCTGAGCCAAATGCAATATTTGCCGCTGGGGCATCTGTGTATAACTGCAGCAAGCCACTTTGTAGGCCAAGCCCATAGTGGAATGTACTACCGCTGGGAAAAAATGAAATTTTGCTTCCAAGAGCATTGCCAAAAGAAAGTGGGCTGAAAGGATTATTGGTGCCAATGCCAACGTTTCCTATGTTATTGTTGAAAATATTATTTCCAGATGCACTCCAGACATTTGCAGGGATCACAGGCAATGCTTGCCAGCTTGCCAAACCCTTGGCGTCAGAAGTGAGCACTTTGTTGGCCCCTTGTGTGCCATCAAACCCTTTTAAGGAGCCAGCCAGGTGCAGTTTAGTATCTGGAGTAGTAGTTCCAATACCTACGTTTCCTGTGCCACTTTGATAAACATCGTTTGATACTTTAGTCCACCCGCCGGTATTTATGGCGAGTGCATTGGGCAAACCAATCTGCGAAAGGAGCGGTACAATTGCTGGCGCACCTGTATATTCCCACACATCGCCAGGCTCTACAAAGCCAAAAGTACCTCCAGCAATAAAGCCGCTGGTACCAACCGATACACCTAAAGCAGCATACCTGCCGGGCCCGTCAATATCTGCCATTCTTGTCCATGAATTATTAATGGTGCTGTATTTCCATAAATCCTGGAAAGCGCCTCCCAGCCCAAGACCTACATACCCTTCATTGCCAATGCTAAAAGCAGATGCAAGCACTCTGCCTGTGCCAGGAAAGGCAGTTTTACTCTGCCAGGTAATGATGCCTTGCGTATATTCCCAAATATCGTTTTCGCCGTAGTCACCAACTCCTACATAAGCTTTGTCTGCTACTACAAATCCAATAGCCCCAAATTTTCCATCGCCAGGATAGTTTGCTTTTTGTGTCCAGGAGTTAAACAATGGATCGTACTCATATAAATCTTTTGTGGTGGCGTTGAGTGAAGCATTTCTGCCGATACATATATACCCTTTTGTGCCAATACTGAAGCCGACAGCATACTGTACACTATTGCCCGGGTAGTCGGATCTTCTTGTCCAGGTATTGTTTGAAGGATCATACTCCCATAAGTCATTCTTTATCTTGCCAGAATTTGATCCTAACCCAAAATATCCTTTACTGCCA
>JBBQKO010000229.1:0-6824 GCA_038327005.1 Chitinophagales bacterium
CTCCCTTCTTCGGCTCAGATAACATGGAATAAATATATTGTTCTGATGATCCTTTTGGGCAGATGGCCGAGTGGTTAAAGGCGACAGACTGTAAATCTGTTCACGTAAGTGTACGTAGGTTCGAACCCTACTCTGCCCACCGACAATTAGCAAATTAGCAAAAGTGCTAATTTGCTAATGAGAAGTTCTTTAAAATTGAAGTATGTGTCTTTTTATCACAATATCGAATTAGCAAATTAGCTAATTAAAATGCGGAAGTAGCTCATTTGGTAGAGCGATAGCCTTCCAAGCTATAGGTGGCGAGTTCGAGCCTCGTCTTCCGCTCATTTTTCTGCCTGCTACGGCAGATTGATTTTGTAATAATTTACCAAAGGGTAAATTTATAAGTTCTTTTAACGTGCTTTGGGAAGTGATTTTATTCACGAACGCTATAACAAGCCGTCGTAGCTCAGGGGTAGAGCACTTCCTTGGTAGGGAAGGGGTCGTGAGTTCGATTCTCACTGATGGCTCAAAAAAGAAACTGAACAGACGTCGTAGCTCATGGGTAGAGCATCCCGATAGCAATCGGGCGTGTCGTGAGTTCCCTGCCTGTTTGATACAGTCAGACAGTGATTCTCACTGATGGCTCAAATATTTAATAAGTCCGTGGTTATTGACTTTAAACATCAACTAGTTTTACAAACAAAAATTTAAATAAATTAAAATGGCAAAAGAATCATTCAAAAGGGATAAACCCCATTTAAATGTTGGTACTATCGGTCACGTAGATCATGGTAAGACAACACTAACAGCCGCTATAACCGATGTTTTGTCTAAAAAAGGTTTGGCGGAGAAGAAAAATTATGATGATATCGATGGTGCTCCTGAAGAAAAAGAAAGAGGTATCACGATCAACACTGCACACGTGGAGTATGCTACCGTAGCCCGCCACTATGCACACGTTGACTGTCCCGGTCACGCCGATTATGTGAAGAACATGATTACCGGCGCGGCACAGATGGATGGAGCTATCCTTGTAGTTGCGGCTACTGATGGTCCTATGCCACAAACCAAAGAGCATATCTTGCTGGCTCGCCAGGTTGGCGTACCTCAAATCGTTGTTTTCATGAACAAAGTTGATTTGGTGGATGATCCTGAGTTATTGGAACTGGTTGAAATGGAAATTCGTGAATTATTAACTTCATACGGTTTTGATGGTGATAATACACCAATTATCCAGGGATCTGCTACAGGTGCTTTGGCGGGAGATGAAAAATGGATGGCTAAAATAGACGAATTAATGGACGCTGTTGATAGCTATATTCCACTTCCTCCACGTTTAGTTGATCTGCCATTCCTGATGAGTGTGGAAGATGTTTTCTCTATCACTGGCCGTGGTACTGTTGCTACAGGCCGTATTGAAAGAGGTCGCATTAAAGTGGGAGAAGGCATTGAAATTGTGGGTTTAATGGAAAAGCCATTGACATCTACTGTAACCGGTGTTGAAATGTTCAAAAAATTATTGGACGAAGGTGAAGCTGGTGATAATGCAGGTCTGTTGTTGCGTGGTATTGAAAAGACTCAAATCCGTCGTGGTATGGTTCTTTGCAAACCAGGTTCAATTACTCCACATACTGAATTTAAAGGTGAAGTTTACGTATTAAGCAAAGAAGAAGGTGGACGTCATACCCCTTTCTTTAACAAATACCGTCCTCAGTTTTATTTCCGTACTACCGATGTAACTGGTGAAGTTACTTTGAATGCGGGAACTGAGATGGTGATGCCAGGTGATAACACATCTTTAAATGTTGTGTTGATCCAGCCAATTGCGATGGAAAAAGGTTTGAAATTTGCGATCCGTGAAGGTGGCCGTACAGTTGGTGCTGGTCAGGTTACTGAAATAGTAAAATAAAAGCCCCCTAAATCCCCCAAACGGAGACTTTGTGGACGCTCTTTTATATCTTTGCAAAGTACTTAGGCGGTTGGCTTAGGTACTTTGCTATTTTAAAAGTTCTTTAGTTTATTATACTCTTCTTAAGCCTTACCTTAGGAGAGGTTTGGAGGAGCTTTTTTACGGGCATGGTGCAATGGTAGCATACGGGTCTCCAAAACCTTTGATCTGGGTTCGAATCCTAGTGCCCGTGCAGAATTTAATGTGTAATTGGATAATGGGATAATTTGCTAATGGCAATGCGTTTTCCAACATTAGCACATTAGCACATTAGCTAATTAGCAAATCGTTATTATTATGAACAAACTGACAGCGTATTTAAAAGATTCTTACAAGGAATTGGTGGAAAAAGTGACCTGGCCAAATTGGGAGCAACTACAGCAATCCACCATGATTGTTTTGGGTGCCACTATTTTTATTACAGCGATAGTAGGAGTTATGGATTTTGTAGCGAATGGGTCTTTGAAATTTATTTACTCTTTATTTAAAGGATAATGGAAGAAACAATAATACAGGATAAAGAAAGTAAATGGTACGTGTTGCGTGTGGTGAGCGGGAAAGAACGTAAAATTAAGGAGTACCTTGACAAGGATATTATACGCAACGGGTGGTCGGAAATCATTAAGCAAATTTTTTTACCGGTTGAAAAAGTTTATAAAGTTCAGGCCGGAAAAAAGGTGATGAGGGAAAGAAATTTTTATCCGGGTTATGTGATGATTGAAGTGGCCGATAATAAGCTGAATGATGACATGGTTCAGCATATTAGCAACATCAGCAATGTGATGCATTTTTTAACTGACGGTAAAGGAAGCAAGGGAAATATTATTTCCTTGCGTAAGGCAGAAGTTAATAAAATGTTGGGTAAGGTAGATGAAATGGGCGAAGGTGGTGGAATGACGATGAGCGAACCATTTATTATTGGTGAAACTATTAAAATTATTGATGGACCGTTCAACGACTTTAATGGCATGGTTGAAGAAGTAAATGATGAAAAAAAGAAATTGAAAGTGCAGGTAAAGATTTTTGGAAGGGCCACACCAGTGGAATTAAATTACATGCAGGTAGAAAAATTAGGATAACATTGAAGAGCCACAGTTTGTGGCTTTTTTCAAATTACTCAAAAATGAAAAAGCTATTAGTTTTAATTCCGGTTTTGTTATTAACCTTTGCAATGATGGCACAGCCCCCCAAAGGGCCTGCAGATAAAGGAATGACTTTTGGAGAAAAAATCACTGTAGACGGCGCAGTGAATGCGGATGATTTGTCCACCGTTTTATCAGGCAAATCTACTGCTGATGTAAAAGTGAAAGGCAAAGTGGTAGAAGTTTGTAAGGCAGAAGGATGTTGGTTAAAAATGCAGACGGCCAATGGCCCGATGATGATAAAAATGAAGGACCATTCCTTTATGGTACCATTGGATATGAATGGCAAAACCATTGTAGCACAGGGAACTGCAACTTTTAAAGAAACTTCCGTAGAAATGCAAAGACATTATGCAGAAGATGCAGGTAACACCAAAGAGGAGATAGCTGCCATAAAAAAACCAAAGAAGGAAATGACCATGCAGGCAAGTGGAATTTTGGTTTTATAAGCTGATTGAAGTAAATCTCATATAATTTCCCGGTTGTACCGGGATTTTTTTTAATACAAGTATTCGCTTTAGAAATATTCCCCTACCTTTGCCGCCCCAAATAGTTCTTACAGCAAATCCCGATAATTATCGGGAGACTTGGGAGTCCCGACAAATATCGGGACGCTATCACCAAAAAAAATTATAACATGGCAAAAGAAATTACCGGCTATGTCAAGCTCCAATGTAAAGGAGGACAAGCTAATCCGGCACCGCCAATTGGGCCTGCACTGGGTTCTAAGGGTGTAAACATTATGGAGTTCTGCAAACAGTTTAATGCCAGAACCCAGGACAAACCAGGGAAAATCCTTCCCGTTCTTATCACAGTTTTCGCTGATAAGTCTTTCGAATTTATTATTAAAACTCCACCGGCAGCAGTTCAGTTAATGGAAGCTGCAAAAATCACCAGCGGCAGCAAAGAGCCTAACCGTGTAAAAGTTGGTAAAGTGTCATGGGCACAGGTGGAAGAAATAGCCAAAGATAAAATGGCTGATCTAAATGCCTTTACGCTTAATAGCGCCATGAGCATGGTAGCCGGTACTGCACGAAGTATGGGTTTAACTGTAGATGGAAAAGCCCCTTGGGAAAATTAATTATCAACCACAAAAATTTTAGAAAATGATTACTAAAAAAAGAAAATTAGCAAACGCTAAGGTTGATGTTAATAAAACATATTCCTTAAAGGAAGCTTGCACCTTAGTAAAAGAAATTAACACCACCAAATTCGACAGTTCTGTTGATTTGCATATTAAATTGGGAGTAGATCCTAAAAAAGCTGACCAGGCAGTTCGTGGTACAGTTTCATTACCACATGGTACCGGTAAAACTAAAAAAGTATTGGTGCTTTGCACACCTGATAAAGAAGAAGCTGCAAAGGCCGCTGGTGCTGATTTTGTTGGCCTTGACGAATTCATCACAAAAATTGAAGGTGGATGGACTGATGTTGATGTTATTATAGCAACGCCATCAGTAATGCCTAAGATTGGTAAATTAGGGAAAGTATTAGGACCGCGTAATTTAATGCCGAATCCTAAAACCGGAACTGTTACAAACGATGTGGCCAATGCGGTTAATGAAGTTAAAGGTGGCAAGATCGCTTTTAAAGTAGATAAAGTTGGTATCATCCATGCTTCTATCGGACGTGTAAGTTTTGGTGCTGATAAAATTGCAGAGAACAGCCAGGAGCTGATCAACGCCATTGTGAAACTAAAGCCATCTTCTTCCAAAGGAACTTATCTAAAAGGAGTGAGCATGGCGAGCACGATGAGCCCGGGTATTTTAATTGATACTAAATCGGTACAAAATTAATTACAGTAGAAGCAGGCGATTCAGCTTTTACACAAAATATTTGTTATGACAAAACAGGAAAAAAACGAGGTAATAGAAGTATTGAAGGGCAAGTTTACGCAATACAATAACTTCTATGTTACTGATACGGAAAGTTTAACAGTAGCTCAAATAACCAAATTGCGCAGCCATTGCTTTGATAAGCAGGTTGAAATGAAAGTGGCAAAAAACACACTCATTAAAAAAGCCTTGGAAAGTTTGGACACTGAAAAATACGCAGGTGTTTACGATTCTTTGCACAATGTGACCGCATTGTTGTTCAGCGAGAATCCCAAAGAGCCGGCATTGATATTAAGTGGTTTCAGGAAGGAAAGTAAAGGTGAAAAACCTGAGCTAAAAGCCGCTTTCATCAATGGTGATATATTTGTTGGGGACAACCAATTGAAAGCACTAACCCAAATCAAAACTAAAAATGAATTAATTGGTGAAGTGATTGGATTGTTAATGTCACCAATACAAAAAGTATTGGGTGCTTTACAAAACAAGGATGCTGCAAAAACGGATGATACAACAGAATCTCCTGTTGCAGAAGCAAGTCCTGCAATTGAAGCAGCGCCTGTAGCACCGGAAGTTACTGCCACCGCAACTGTACCGGAAACTCCGGTTACTGCTGCACCAACTGCAGAAGTTGCAAAGCCAGCCACAGATACACCTGATGCAACTGCACCGGAAGAGGCAAAATAATTTAAAAACATCCTTATTTGGATGGATAAATAAAATTTCCCTGGCTGATGGGTAAAAAAGGCAATAACAATTTTTTTAAACCTCCGCCGGAGTGCAAAACAATGAAGGCGGAAAAAATTAAACTTTATGGCAGACGTAAAAACATTAGCTGAAAGCTTAGTAAGCTTAACAGTAAAACAAGTTCAGGAATTAGCAGAATTTTTGAAATCAGAGTACGGTATTGAACCAGCAGCAGTAGCAGCAGTAGCAGCTACAGGTGGTGCGGAAGTTGCAGCGGTAGAAGAAAAAACTTCTTTCAATGTAATTTTAAAAGCAGCCGGACCTAACAAATTAGCGATCGTTAAAATCGTTAAAGAATTAACTGGATTAGGACTGAAAGAAGCTAAAGATTTAGTAGATACAGCTCCAAAACCAGTTAAAGAAGGCGTTGATAAAGCAACAGCCGAAGAATTGAAAACCAAACTTGCAGATGCAGGTGCTGATGTTGAAATAGCATAATTCAAAAAACTTTACGAAATAGCTTTAAAAGCCGGGGAGCAATCTCTGGCTTTTTTATTTTTCTACAAAGTTGATAAAGACACGGTCTACCTTAATTGTAATCTTACTGTTCGCCAGCAAAGATCATTTTAAATTAATTATAAATATACAAGGAATAAAAAATCTGTTTCATACATTATTTGCCCTTTTGAATTAATGAATTCAAAGCAGGTGAAGCACCCGGGATTTTATTTAAAAAGACAAATTTTTATATTAAATCGTAGAAGTGAAGTCTAATTTTGAGGCTTTTAAGATCGCTAATTTTTGTCCAAAAAAGTTAAATGATTGCCTTTATATGGGTGAAGAAATCGAACCCTGTAAAGGAAATAAAGTATGTCAATCGATAAAAACTGCGGCATTTAGCAAAAATCAAACCAAAATTCTAAAATTTCATTGACGAATTTCTATATTTAAATACAATACCTTACCTTTGCCATCCTTTAATTTTGGGCTACTTACATTAAGTTGTTTTTCGTCCCAGATTAAAGAACCTTCTCAGCTTTAAAACGTTTTAATTACAATATGTCTGCAACAAAATCACCCGCTGCTCAGCGTATCAATTTCGGAAAAGTTGAACTCCTGGCGGAAACTCCCGATTTACTCGGAATCCAGATTCAATCGTTTAAAGACTACTTCCAGTTGGAAACTACGCCCGATAAGCGTAACAACGAAGGATTATTCCGTGTGTTTAAGGAA
>JBBQKO010000230.1:0-6819 GCA_038327005.1 Chitinophagales bacterium
AATGCACACGAGCGTATTTTGTATGAGCGATACATGAAAGCGGTAGATGGCAAACCCATTTCCATTCAGCAAAGTCTGTTTCCGCAAACGATGGAACTGGCTGCTGCTGATGTAGTGCTGTTAAATGAACTGTTGCCTGATCTGCATTACCTGGGTTATCATTTGGAACCTTTTGGCAACAACACTTTTGTAATACAAGGCACTCCGGCCGACGTGGACCAGGGCAATGAAAAAGTTGCCATTGAAAAAATGCTGGAGCAATACAAACATTTCAGCAACGATTTAAAATATAGCAAGAGGGAAAAACTATTGCGTTCGCTTGCCTGGCAACAGGCCATCAAAGCGGGCAAACCACTCAGCCAGAAAGAAATGAAATTGCTGGTGCAGGATCTTTTTATTTGTGCGATGCCCAATATTACCCCCAATGGCAAACCAACTTATACTGCCTTTAAAAAATATGAACTGGATAGAATGTTTGGGAGATAATTAATATTTCTCCCGGATATCCTGCAGAAATTTTTCTACGGCCTTACGTACCGGTGTAGCGCTGGTTTTGTAATGATTGTTCAATACAGAAAAGATCAGCAGCTTATTTTTTTTAGTGATGATAAAACCGCTCAATGCGCAATGGTTGCTAAGTGTGCCGGTTTTGGCAAAAATAAAACCAGCATCTTTTTTATAATAGGCACTGAGCGTTCCCTCGCCACCGGTAGGTAAAATATTTTTCAATCTTTCCAGCCCAAATTCATTTTTCAGTTTGTTTAAAATGTACACGAATGATTGCGGCGTAAATAAATTGTACCGGCTAAGTCCGCTGCCATCTACCCATTTTGGTCTTTGTGGAATATCCTTCAAATCGGTATTTAAAATAGTATCGATCATTTTTTCATCATTCATAAAACCAAGGTGTTCGTTGCTTGCCATCAGTAAAGTTTGCTCTGCATAAAAATTATCGCTGCGGTGCATCATGGGTTTAAAAAGCGAATCGGAGGGCTGCGAATGAATGATTTTTTTAAATGGTTTGGTTTGGTCAGGACCGGGTATCACTGGTAAGTGCAACGTGTCTTTCAGCATTTCAATAATATCCGGCGAATTGGGTGTAAAAGGAACAAACAAACGTTGGTTGGTTCCTGCAATGATGGTAATTAAATTATCATCCCATTTTTTTTTCACCTCAAAACCATTTTGCAGGTTGGTGTTTTCAGGGATCAAATAAGGCTGGCTGGTTGGTGTAACAGTAACGCCATTGCCCGCTTTTTTGATGTTGATTAAATTGCCATAAATCGGAAAGTTACTTCGTTGCACCATGTAGGATGACGTGTAATCATCCCATGCCCAGCCCATACCCATGAAGTTATCAGTAAAGGAACGATTAGTAAAACTGATCCATTTACAGCCTTTTAAAAAAGCATATACTGGTTGATTTAAAAACTCCGGATGCAGAAAAGTAGGATCACCGGTCGGTTGAATGTGCACCAAAGAGTCCTTGTCTATTTCATATCGCACGCCCACTAAACTATCGCCTAAATATTTCATGCCGGCATAGAGCGAAAACAATTTTGTGTTGGAAGCCGGTACAAAATATTTTGTTGCATCGTAGTTGTACCAATACCGATCGGTAGCCGGTTCGTAAATGCTGATGCCGATATGACCGCTGCTGATAGCGGAATCCTTTAATAAAATATTGTTGGCCTTTTTAGAAATCTGTTTGGAAACAGAGCAGGAGGGAAATAAGATTACGATTGCCCCTATCACAACTGAATAAAACTTTACCTGATTAAATTTCTCAGTCAGAAATTTTAAACGAAGGGTATTGCTGTAGACTTTGATAGCTTGATTATTCAAAATGATAATTATTTAAGTGATGCCGAAAAGTGATTTATAGTTTCGTGTTCAACAACTTTAAACACGTCAATTGAACAATGTCCGAAGATAAACAGAAATGCCTTCCGTTATTTTCGCAGCATTCAAACCGGTAAAATATTTTTTTGTTCGCCACTATAAATATTAGAATGGCCAAATGGTGGATGGCATTTATATATTTAGTAAACTTTCATCTGATTGAAAAACAATTCATTTTTTTTCACTAATATTCTGATTGAGTGCCAGCTTTAAGTTTATGACATGCCACGCATAACACAAACAAAATAGCGAGTACTAGCAGTAAAAAACTTTCCCACCTAGATATTTGTTTTGTAAAGCGTAACATCCTACTTCGATTTAGTAATATACAGGCAACCCGACTATTAATTTCAAACAATTTAAAACAGCATCAAAAATTGCGCAATCGTTTTCGTAAACTTTTACAAGCACTTTACTTTACATTTACAGTCTCGTATTTTTTCATTCATTAAACTTTATTTTTCTCATAATCAGTCGTTAGTTTTGGTAAAAAGACGCCATCAGTGTTGTAGCTGATGGCGTTGTTATTTTAGTGCTTTTTTAAACCGGTATTTTATATTCTAGTGATACGTTAAGTGTAAACTGTCAAGTGTGAATGGTTAATTTCACCATTGACAATTGACCATCCGATAGCTATCGGATCACAAATCAACCCGTCATTTTACTCTTTACACAACACTATTCCTTCTTCGGTGCAATTACAGGAACCGCCTTTTCACGAATCAACTGGTTTAATTCTACCACCTCTTTGTCCATCAACTGCTGCAATTTGTTTAATTGAATATCGGCCATAGCAGCCAAATCAGCATAAGCTTGTTTCACTTGTTTGGTAGGGGCATTGTTGCCGCTGTTGGCATAGTCATACAACCCGCCGATTTTATCATTTAACCGGATGGGATAGTTCAATACATCCTGACCACTCTTAGCTTTTGTTTGATATAAGGCTTCTTCAATGGCGGTTAATTGTTTGTTGATGGTATCTCCCTTTTCTTTTATTTCCTTTGGTAAATCTTTTCCCTGGCGTTCAGAAAACCCATTGATCTGGTTGCGCATATCCCGTATGTTTTTGATTGCTTTTTGGATGGCACTAAATTTATCCCGGATAATAATGAGGGTGTTAAACTGATCCTCATATTCCTGTTGGGTTACCTGATAAGTTGGATTTGCAAGGATGGTAAACGATTGTTCGGTAGAGTCTTTGCCTACTTTAATTTTAGCAAAATAATTGCCCGGTGCAGCTTTGGGTCCGCTTACGTTTCCATTCCACAAAATCATGCCTTCAATTTTTTCTACTTCCGGATAATACATATTCCATACAAACTGGTTCATGCCTTTACTAATTTCAAACTGATCTTTTTTCTCTTTGGCGTCTGTTGCAAAAGTTTTAATCTCCTTTTTATTTTTATCCAGAATAGTAATGCTTGCCTTTGTGGTATCAGTCAATTCCTTTACATAATAATTAAGCACAGCGCCGTTGGGTGGATTGGTACCCGCATTTTTTACATCAGCATTTACAAAGCCATCCCGGCGATATGCATCGTTTACGGGCAACACCATTAAGTTTCTATTCAATAAACCTGCATCGTATTGCTGCACGGTTGTAAGATCATCAAGAACCCACAATGCACGACCTTGTGTAGCAACTACCAGGTCGTTGTTTTTAATCGTCATGTCTGTAATGGGAACGATAGGCAGATTCAACTGGAATGGTCGCCAGCTTCCTCCGTCGTTGTAACTGATGTACATCCCGTATTCGGTACCGGCGTACAGCAAACCTGCACGCTTTTTATCCGCCCGGATGGCTCTTGTAAAATGCATGGATGATATTCCGTTGGTAATCTCCTTCCAGGTTTTACCATAATCTTCTGTCTTAAAAATATAGGGTTTAAAATCATCCATTTTGTATTTGGTACCTACTATGTATGCGGCACCTTTTTTAAACGGATCCGCATCGATGCAATTCCACATCATCCATTTACCTGCCGTTGGCGGTGTTACATCTGCCCAGTTTTTACCACCATCTTTACTCACATTTACCCGGCCATCATCGCTGCCAGTCCATAGCAGGTCTTTTTCATAAGGACTTTCCATGGCGGTAAAAATGGTACAATAATATTCCACTGAAGTATTATCCTGCGTGATAGGACCGCCGCTTGAAACCTGTTTGGCGCTGTCGTTGGTAGTTAAGTCCGGACTGATCATTTCCCAGGATTGTCCTTCGTTTTCTGTTACAAATAAATGCTGGGCAGCAGCATACAACCGCTTCGGATTGTGTGGCGAAAAAAAGAGGGGAAAGTTCCATTGAAAACGATATTTCATCGTATTTACACCAGCACCCAATGGGTTATCAGGATATACACTGATGGCCCGGTTTTCCCCCGTTTTGTGATCGTACCGGCTAAGATAGCCCCCATAATTACCGCCATATACAATGTCTGGATTGAGTGGATCGGCCACTACATATCCACTCTCAGCCCCTGCGGTAGGCGACCAGTCGTTGGTAGTAATTTGTCCGCCATCACTGGCACTTAAAATTCGTACAGTGCTATTATCCTGCTGTGCCGCCAAAATGCGGTAAGGAAAATGGTTATCAGTCGATACCCTATAAAACTGGCCAGTCGGCTGGTTTTCATAAGTGCTCCAGTTGGCGCCTGCATCAAAACTTACCTGTGCACCACCATCATCTGCTACAACCATCCGGTTGGCATCTTCCGGATCTATCCATAAATCATGGTGATCGCCATGCGGTGTGTTGATAGACTTAAAGGTTTTGCCGCCGTCCGTACTGCGGTACATATTTACGTTGAGCGCATACACAATGTTTTCATTTTTGGTGTCTGCAAAAATTTTACTGAAGTACCAGGCACGTTGTAAGATATTGGCATCGTCGCTTTGTTTTTCCCAGGTATTGCCGCCGTCATCGCTGCGGTACAATCCACGGCTTTTGCACTCAATGATTGCATACACCCTTTCCGGATTGATAGAACTCACGGTAATGCCTATATTACCAATGATTTCTTTTTTAGGCATGCCTTTTTTGTCCATCAGGTTCACCCAGGTTTCGCCTGCATCAACGCTCTTCCATAGGCCACTGCCCGGTCCTCCACTTTCAAGGCTGTACGGCGTGCGGCGAACGTTCCAGGTGCTGGCATACAACGTTGCAGGATTACCGGGTTCCATCACCAGTTCTGCTGCACCAGCATTGGCATTGGCAAATAAAACTTTCTTCCAGTTTTTTCCACCATCGATGGTTTTATAAACACCCCGGTCATCATTTGGACCAAACAAATGCCCTAGTGCAGCTACCCAAACGATATCGGGATTTTTAGGATGAATGAGAATCCGGGCAATGTGCCGGGTGGTTTTAAGTCCGATATTTTTCCAGCTTCTGCCACCGTCATCGCTGCGCCACATACCACCCAAGCCTTCACTGACGTTGCCCCGTAACGTATTTTCACCTTCGCCCACATATAGGATGGTTTCATCAGAAGGCGCTACAGCTACCGCACCAATTGAACTGCCAAAAAATTTATCAGAAATATTTTTCCAGTTGCTGCCACCATCAGTGGTTTTCCAAACACCGCCACCTGTTGCGCCGAAATAGAACGTATTTTTATTTTTAAAACTACCCGCTGCTGTAGCACTTCGTCCGCCTCTGAAAGGCCCAACCTGCCTGTATTTAACTTTTCCAAACAAAACAGAATCGGTGGAGGCCAAAGCAGGTTTATCTTTTTGCGCCGTGGCAAACAGCATCGCAAATACGGATGCAATAGAAAGCAATAATCTCATAATTGAATAATTTTGAAATTGGAAAGTACAACAATGTCCTGAATGTGAATGGCTGGATTGATGAATGGAGTCATATAAATAAATCACGTATTTATTTTAGGTGAAATTCATAGTAGCTATATGGATCTGTCAAAGCTTCCTGAACAGATCCTTTCTGGCGGCTGTTTAGTTCGTTTATCCGATACAGCCATTCCTATATTGCCGGTTTAATTTAAACTATCACAAATCAGCCCATCAATTAACAACCGGAAACATTTATTGCCGGATCGACAGATTTCTCTTTTGCTTCTCACCGTAAAGTCATACTTTCCATATACAATTCCAGGTATGTATTTTCTAAAACGATTAAATCTTCTTAAAGGCCTTTTTTTTCCATTATTTTTTTTAGGCCTTTTAATGTTATTAGGCACCTTTGGATACATGCTTTTTGAAAGCTATAGTTTCCTTGATGGATTGTACATGACCATCATCACCATTGCGTCCGTTGGATATGGTGAAGTACACCCATTAAGCCAAACTGGCCGAATTTTTACCATCTTTCTTATTTTGATTAACCTTGGTTTATTCACCTATTTCATCTCCTGGTTGTCCCGCTTTTTTTTCGACATTGACTTTATAAAAAAATACAAACAAATTACTATGGAAAATAAAATTCATCATCTGAACAACCATGTGATCATTTGCGGCTTTGGGCGAAATGGCAAAGAGTGTGCGCAGGTGTTGCATGACAATAAAATACCTTTCGTAATACTGGAAGAAAAAAATGAATTGGGAACTAATCTGAAATTTCCAGTACCCCATTTTTTAAAAGGCGATGCCACCAAAGATGACGTATTGATTGAAGCAGGCATCAAACATGCAAGGGCATTGATTGCAACCTTACCGGTAGATGCAGATAATCTTTTTGTAGTGCTCACCGCCAAACAACTCAATGCCGATCTTACCATTATCAGTCGTGCCTCGCAGGATTCTTCTGTTAATAAATTAAAAATAGCGGGTGCCAACAATGTAATTATGCCGGATAAAATTGGAGGGGCACACATGGCCACGCTGGTGATGCTGCCGGATGTGGTTGAAATGTTATCCATCCTTAGCACCCGAAACAACAGCCAGTTTAGAGTGGCTGAA
>JBBQKO010000231.1:0-6814 GCA_038327005.1 Chitinophagales bacterium
ATATTTCAACCACTTACGCATACAGAAAGCATGTCAGTTAATGCACTTTAGTAAACTTCGTATCAACGAAGTGGCTTCGCAAATTGGTATCGACGACCCGTTTTATTTCTCCCGGCTATTTAAACAGCAGATGGGGATTTCTCCTTTGGCGTACAGAAAAAATGAATGTGGAAATTTAGTGACGGAATAGGCAGATGGTCGGGAACTCATTGAAAAGCCACCCGCTTTTTTAGACCGTTTTTTCTACCAGTTACACGAAGCGTTTTTCAGATGGGAATAACAAGGTGACATAAATTTTATCCTTTTCGGATTGTTGTCTGCCCAAAGAATTTGAGCACTTCTTGATTACTGAAATCCAGCTATAGCACTCTTCTCCCTTTTCTATTGTTGATCCCGAATGAAAATGCTTTAAAGATTTAGTTCCATGGGCGTGGTATACACTCCGATATTCTCCCTGTATCTTTTGTAGAATTTAAATTTTAAAATATAAGTAACTTTTGCCAATTGGAATATGTATGTGTATACAGCATTTCTCATACCTATTTACGTACTTGCGGGAAATTAATATTACTCCAATATTTGGCTAACATCACATCCATTTACCAAAGTGAATCCAAGGATATCAAACTGCTTCCAAAAATGAAAAACCCACACCATTATTGAATTGAGTGTGGGTTAATAATTTAAAGTCTTACTGACTTTTACTTAGTGGCCTCGTCAGGAATCGAACCTGAATCTGGGGCTTCGGAGGCCCTTATACTATCCATTGTACTACGAGGCCGGTAGGCTATTTTCCGAAATGGCTAATGTTACTGCCGAATATTTTTACGGCTATAGCCAGCAATATTACGCCGAAAAATTTTCTTGTGATCGTCATTCCATTAGGACCTAAAAATTTCTCTATCCATTTAAGTGATTTTAGCACAATATAAATTACTACACAGTTAATCAGAATACCAAAAAATATGTTGGCATCGTAGTAGTTAGCTTTTAAACTCATGATGGTGGTAAGCGTACCCGATCCGGCTATCAGCGGAAAAGCGATGGGCACCACACTCCCACTTTTGGGATTATTATCCGGTTTAAAAAATTCATGTCCCAATACCATTTCCAGCCCAATAATAAATATCACTATGCTACCAGCAATCGCAAACGATTGCACATTCAGGCCAAGCAAATCAAGGAACTGCTTACCGATAAATAAAAACAGAATCATCAGCGCACCCGACGCCAATGTGGCCTGGGTAGAGCGGATTTCGCCACCCATCTTCAACCGCAACGATGCAAGCACAGGAATATTACCCACCATATCAATTACCGCAAAAAGCGTAAAAGTTACGGTCAATATTTCCTTGATTGCTATTTTACTGAAATCCAATTTTTAATAATTTTTGCAAATATACATTTTCAAATACAGGAAACGGCGAGACGTCATATTTCAGATTTTGGCTGAGTGGTGCCAGCGTTTCAAACAGACAGTGGTAAGAAGTAGCAAGCTTCTTCAAATTTGGTAATCCTGCAACTCCGCTACACCAACGATTTAAAATGCTAATAGCTAAATATTGGTAGGCTTATGGGTTTCTTTTTCATGCGCAATATTGGATAGCACCTCATGCTGCAAGCCATTATTCTTTTGTACAATCTTAATAACACAACCATAATGCAGCGTAAATACCTTGAACGAATCTACAAGCGGTGTGTTGGTGATATGAGATAAAATACTTCGAATAACGCCACCATGGGCCACAATTACTGTCCGGCTAAATTCCGTCGAGTCCGCTAGAACCTGCCCGCTGTAATTTCCAGACTGATGCAACTCAACAATTTCATTAAAGCATTCCTTTACCCTTTCATATACATCGGTGTAGCTTTCACCAGCCGGTATCCGCACATTTAAAAGGTCATTCATCCAAGGGTCAATTTCATGCTTTGGTATTTCGTCCCACACTTTTAACTCCCAGTTACCGCAATTGATTTCCATCAGCTCGTCTTTCAGTTGAATGCTTTGACCGGAATATAAATGCTCTGCCAATAGTTTGCAACGTAGCAACGGGCTTGAGTAAACGGCGGTTGCTATTTCCGGTAAATGCTGCCGAATGATGGCTGCTTCGCTATGAAAAGACTCTGTAACATCCAGGTTTGCCTGGCCGTAACAAATACCTTTTTCAACAGCGGGTGTAGTATGTCTTACCAAATAAATTTCCATATTTCAGATTAAAATAAAACAAGGATGTTTCGAGATTACGTAACATTATAAATTGAATTGAATTTTTACTCCGCCCAGAAAATTTTGCGGAGCCGATGGGTTGAAGTACCGGTTAGCCGCTGCATTCAAATCGTTTCCTAACCCATAAGGTGTATTAAATGACTGATCATAGGAACAATAAATTTCTCCCTTTGCCTTTTTACCAAATTGTTTTTTGTAACCCATCTTTGCAAAAAATAAGTTGTATTGCGTACCAAAGAAACTATTCGCATCATTCAGCGGAATCATATCCGTATAACTGTAAGTTAGATTGGCATAAAGACCAATTTTTGTAATTGCATCCGCTCCGGCAACAAACACATTGGGTGGAGTACCGGTCAACTTATTGCCCGAAAAGTCGTTGGTGCCTCGCTGATAGGTTTTAAATTTTGCATTGATGTAGGTGTAATTGCTCCACAACTTTAATTCCTGCAGAAAATAAATAGTATTTAGTACCGGATAATAGCTTAGCGATAGTTCAATGCCTTTTTGATTTGTTTTACCGGTGTTTACAAAAAAATCAGCCCCGGCAGCATCCCTTCGGGTAACGATGGTATTGTCTAACTGAAAAAGATAGGCTGCAACATCTGCAAATAATTTATGCGGTACCAATTCTCCCCGAAAGCCCAACTCATAATTGGTAGCACCCTCTGCCCTTAACGTGCCATTAAAAACTCCAGTGGAAGGAACAATTTCATCGATGGTTGGCGGGGAGTACCCTTTACTAACGGTGGCATACAGGCTGTAATAAATACCCAACTTTTTAAGCAATGATAAACGTGGGATTATTACCGGTTTAAAGATTTTATTGGCTTCTTTTATCGGCCTGTTATTCAACCGTGTAAATCCATACCCATAATTATTATAACTCAGTCCTGCATTGATGATGAAATTTTTATACAGCGTAATGTCTGACTGTAGAAATACATTGTATTGCTTCGCAGCGATCTCATCATCAAATTGCAGGGTATCCGATACTCCCGATTGGTTACCGAAAGTACGGGTAGATGTAAATCCATATTGATATTCGCCACCCAGATGGAAACGCATACTTTTATACTGATACGCAGTAAGTGTTCGTCCTCCTATCCCCTGTTCTGTTTTGCGCTGGTAATTTAAAATACTTGGATTGCGGAAACGGGTGTTGGAGGTGTAAATACTGGTATTGTTGGTCCAGTTTTCATTCAATCGGTATTCATGTGAAAAGCCGGCATAAAAGGTTTTTAAGGAGATTGCAGCCTGCTGTTGTTCGGCACTTCGGAATGGTCCACCTGCAGGTCTTGACTGACGTGGATTTGCGTCAAGCTGGGCCTGCGTTAATCCACCCGGAGTTTGATAATACAAATCGCTGTAAAAAATATTGGTGCTGATGGATTGCTTTGGACTAATGGTAAAGGTTCCGGTATAATTGGCCACATCCCGCCGGGTATTGGTATGATTGCGCCAGCCATCTGCTTGCTGGTGACCATATTGCAGCGAATAATTGGCATTGCCGGTTTCATTGCGGAAAGCAAGATTTGTTTCGGCCAAACCGTAACTGCCCGCCATGGTATTGAGCGAAATACTCTTTTCCTGGTTGTCTGCATTCCGGCTGCTCAATAATACCACGCCTCCGGTTCCGGCGCCATACATACTGCCACCGGGTCCTTTAATGATTTCAATTTTGCCTACATTATCAAAACCAAGCTGGTTTAAGTAAGTATTCCCATTGGCATCTGTAAATGGAATACCGTTCCAGTAAACTTTTACATTTCGAACGCCAAATGGGGAACGCAATAAATTGCCACGAATAGATAAGCGCAAACTGCCCGGACTGCGTTCATCCATTTTTACACCGGGCACGGTATTTACCGCAGGCAGGATGGATGTATTGCCATAACGCTCCAGGTCGATCCGCTTTAAAACGCTTATAGTAACGGGCATATTTTTGAGGTCTGTGTTTCGCTCAAAAGCTCTCACTACCATTTCAGACAATAAACTCCCCGATTGAATTAATTGAATGAGCAGGTTTTGACTGGCAGTATAATTTGCTGAAACCGGAAGGTAACCGATATGAGAAAAAGAAATGATCTCCCTTTGATTGGCAGTATTGAACTGAAAAAGACCATTGGAATCCGTAACAGCCACCGACTGTTCTCTAATAGAAAGCGTTACACCCGATAAGGGCTTTGCCGACTCCTTACTAATAACCACACCTTTAAAAAAAGCTTGTGCTGTTAACTGCAAATTACAAGCAAGGCTTAAAAAGAAGCAACTTAACACAATGAAGATTCGCATGTTACAAGATAAAATTTGAGTAAATCTCATCAAAAGTACTTGCAATTAACAGGGATTGTTACAGATTGAATTTTATTTTATCTGTTTAAAAGCGCAGGCAATTAATGATTCGTTGAAGATTCAATGGCCCATTACAGTCTTAAAACATCAATTGAACTTCATCACTTTTATTTTTTAAAGAGAATAAGAGTGGTTAATAAAAAACTATGCAGCGATCTCCTGCTCGTAGGCAATGAAATTTACCAGTTTTGAATTAATATTGAAAACTGGTTTTATTATAATCTTACAAAGATAAATTTCGCCGTTCTTGCGATAGTTTTCCAGTATTATTTCGGTGGTTTCGTTATGGGTCAATTGCTCTTTTACCACGCTCGTTTTTAATCTATTGGTTGCGGCACCCTGCAAAAACTTAGGGTTTCTACCTTTTGCTTCCTCAAAGGTATAGCCAGTCATTTCCTCAAATCCCTTGCCCGCAAAAGCTATTTTTTGCAAATGATCGGTAATTACAATTACATATTGCTGAATATTATCGATCGCTTCCTGGGTTTGCTGTCTACTCCACTTGTTTGCTCTTGAAATTTGCCGGATTGCCAACACTGATTCCTGATGCTTTGTTGCATCTTCCATCAATGAATTGTATGTATCACAAAATATATCCCAGGATTGTAATGGTGCTCGGGTGTTTGTATCGAATTGAAATGACATAATTTTTATTTTCTGAACTTTTATAGACACGAAAATACTCAATTTTATGAATAATTTATATGTGTTTTAAGAGAAAACACCCGGCTTACTCAAATTGTTCAGTATTTGAATATTCTTTTTGAATCAAAAAATGATTTTATTGACAGATGATATCAAAATGGCAATTTGAATACTCATAATTTGAATCCAATTGCTGTTGATCATCCAGCGCCTTGAAAATTTTATAATCCAGTCCAATTAAATATTTGATTAAAAGCAATGCGCTGCTATGCTGTTCTTTTAAGTTATTATCATCTAGTTCTATAAAAAGTATTGGCTTACATTTTTCTAAAAAAGTGGTTGCGCTTTTTAAAACCTCCATTTCAAAACCTTCCACGTCTATCTTGATGGCATGTACCCCATCTATATCTAATTGCTCCAACTGGCTTTCCAGTGTATCCACTACAATAGTTTCAGTTTCGAAATTTCCCATTTCAGCATCATTCAAAATGCGTTTCATACCGGGATTGCTTTCAACTACATTGAACAGTCTAAATTGTCCTGCAACACTACCGATGCCAGTGTTGGAAGTAATGATATTCTTAAAATCATTCAAATCAATATTTTCACTTAGCCGGTTAAAATTTGAGGGGGATGGCTCAAAACAAACCACCCGGCCCGTTGGCACTTTCTTTGCAAATTCAAGCGCTGTCATGCCAATATTGGCACCAATATCCAATACTGTAAAATGGGGCTGCACCAGTTTTAAGAAATTTTCAAACCCTGTATCATCAAACAAAAAATATTTTAGGTGATCAACCACATTCGAAATATTCAATTTAAGTTGAATTCCATTCCGCTCACAATACCGCCAACTACTGGTGGGATATAAATACTCAGGAGGAATAACTTTTATCCAAAATCCGTTAACGCCCGATTTAGCAATTCTGTTTAAAAGAAACTTTTCAGGGTAGCCATCTATAAAAACTTTTCTTATTTGATTTAGAATTTTTGTCTTTAATGACGTTTGATGATGGTATGAATAATTTTTCACCTGAGATCAGTTTTAATAAAAATGTGTGTCTGTAAAAATAGCTGATAGAACTTTATGGATATATTAAAATTAATGCAGCATTCCCCATCAACAATTGGCAACCTGCTATCGTAATCGAATTGTGATTTAAAATATTGTATCAACTTTTTACTATTTTTAAATATTCATTATAAAATAAATCATTTAATTTCAAACAATTCAGGTTTGTTTAACCCCATTCCTTTCCATCAATTAAAATAAAATTCAGACGGTTCTATTTTTAACTGTGCTGCTAAACCGCATGATTTTATAAACCCGCCACCAATTAATTGTTACAAAAAATCAGGTCCATATTATTAAAAAAATCTTTTCAGCAGGTAGGTGTTTACACCGTTACCGGTTCACTTTGCAAAGCGATCTCTTTTGCAGCGTTACCCTTTTTTGTAAATATGCTGAGTGAAGGTGACATTGGCATTTTAAATATTTATAGCAATTGTATTGTTTTTCTTACACCCATTGTTTCGATGGGTGTTTTATATAGTATATCGATCGACTATTTCAAATTGCCCAAAGCT
>JBBQKO010000232.1:0-6735 GCA_038327005.1 Chitinophagales bacterium
TTGTATTTCAAACCAATGTAGAGGCCACCATCATTGGAACAAAGGGCAGTATCAATATTAAAAATCCCTGGTTTAAAGCCACTGATTTTACCGTTCAATTAAATGAAGATACCATCGAAGGTTTTCACCAGCCCCATTTAAGCAATGGATTTGAACATGAAATAAAGGAAGCAATGCATTGCCTCGACAATGGCTTATTGCAAAGTGAAAAAGTACCCCATACATTGAGTTTATCCATGAGTAAAATAGCCGAAGCTGTATTGAAAGAGGCTGGGGTAGTGTATGTGTAAATTTTTCATCCCAAAGATTGTCAACTATTAACCATGAAGCAATATCCAGCCATCAGGCAGCTTCAATAATTCAGTTTATTAATAACCTGCTTCTTACCAGGCTGCTTGCAATGGCCCGGCAATCATTAGACGATAATTTTTTCAGATCGTATTGCATACAAAAAAAATTGATGGTGCTATTCAAATAACTGATTTTGTTGCACCACATTGCAATAATAGTACAATGGAGCCGATAGCAGTTATGTGTTCCAGGGTGCCGTTGCTTAACTCATCATCTGTACAAAAAATGCACATCGATATTAAATAAAATGCAACCGCTGGTTGAATAAAAAGGCAAACGAAACCATAAAGTATTTTAGGAATGAGGGCATCCCAATCAACTGTACTTGCTTCAATAATTGATAAAGACAATTACATAGAAAAGAAATCTAAAGAATTTTCAACGAACATTCAGACTAACTTACAATAAAAATAAACATTGCTCATCTTATCTATTTAATACGCTATATTATCGGTAAATAGGGCGGCGTAGTAAACAGGAGCTAAAAAATACAAATATGAAAGTAATTACATTGCTTGGCCTTGGGTTAGCCACTATCTTTGCAACCTCATCCTGTAACAATCAAACCGGAAAGGAAAAAATGAAATCAAAAAAGGGAATCACGAAAGCTGCTTTTGGAAATGCGGATGGTAAAGAGGTTTCTTTGTACACATTGACCAATGGCAACGGTACACAGGTTAAAATTTCAACCTATGGCGGAGCCGTTACCTCCTGGATTGCACTCGATAAAAATAACCAAAAGGCGAATATTGTACTGGGCTTCGATAGCCTTGCTGGCTACCTTGCAAAGCCACCCTATTTTGGCGCATTGATTGGTCGCTACGGCAACCGGATTGCAAAAGGTACTTTTAAAATTGACACTGCTACCTACACTTTGGCAACCAACAACGGCACCAATGCATTGCATGGCGGCAACAAAGGATTTGATAAAGTAGTCTGGGATGCCACCACCGAAAATGATTCTTTACCGGCTTTGATATTGAGTTATCTAAGCAAAGATGGCGAAGAAGGTTATCCAGGCAATTTGCAGGTGAATGTGGAATACACGTTGACCGATGATGATGAATTAAAAATTGAATACAAGGCCACCACCGATAAAGCAACGGTAGTAAATCTAACCAATCACAGTTACTTTAATTTAACCGGGGACGTTAGCAACACCATTCTTGATCACGAATTAACGGTAGATGCTAACCATTACACGCCGGTTGACAGCGGCCTGATCCCTACAGGTGTAATTGCCACGGTAAAAGATGGCCCTTTCGACTTTACCAAAGCAACTAAAATTGGTTTGCGCATTGATTCGGTTGCGGGTGGTTACGATCATAATTTTGTGTTGAATAAAAAAGACACCAATCTAACAAAAGTAGCCACCGTAGCAGATGCAAAAAGCGGCCGAACACTGGAGGTATTTACCATGGAGCCTGGTATGCAGTTTTACACTGGTAATTTTCTGGATGGTACGTTCAAAACAAGCGATGGCAAGGCAATTAATAAGCACACGGCCTTCTGTCTGGAAACACAGCATTTTCCTGATTCGCCCAACCAGCCTAAATTCCCAGGCACCCTATTAGTACCCGGACAGCAATACCATACTATTACAGTGTATAAGCTTTCGGTGAGTAAGTAGAGCGACTGGTATTACGGAGGCGATCGGGATGAATTGTAAAACAATGCGATTTCTAAACATGGAACATCGCTGAATAATGAAAGGTCTTTGTATAATGTTTTGGGTTGTAGATAATTGATGCAACATAGGTTTCATTCTCTTTTGTGCTTTGATAGAAAGAAACCCTTAATGTTGATCAAAATGAAATACAAAAACAAGGCTGCCTTTACACACCAGCCAGTGAGCGATTAACATTTGAAGAATTTTCAATAAATAATGGTGTATGGATTTAACAGATTCAGTTTTACCTTTGCACCAGAAACAGATTTAATTTATAAATACTAAACAATCAACAAAAACGAACGAGTATGAAATTTTTTATTGACACAGCAAATCTTGCTGATATACGGGAAGCAAATGAACTGGGTATCCTGGATGGTGTAACCACCAATCCTTCCCTGATGGCAAAAGAAAACATAAAAGGTGAAACCGCCATCGCCAACCATTACAAAACCATTTGCGAAATTGTAGATGGCGACATCAGTGCAGAAGTGCTGGGAACCGAGTTTTCAGTAATTGTAGAAGAAGGAAAAAAGCTTGCTGCCATCCATCCAAACATCGTTGTAAAAGTACCAATGATCAAAGACGGTATCAAAGCCATCAAATGGTTTACCGACAATGGAATCAAAACCAACTGTACGCTGATATTCAGTGCAGGGCAGGCGATACTGGCTGCAAAGGCGGGCGCTACTTACGTTTCACCATTCATAGGTCGCATCGATGATAGCGGTTGGGACGGTGTACAACTGATTGCACAGATTAGTAATATCTACAACATACAAGGTTTTGAAACAGAAATTTTAGCAGCTTCTATCCGCAACGGCAACCACATCATCGCCTGCGCAGAAGCTGGAGCGGATGTTTGTACCTGTCCCTTGTCATCCATTCTTGCGTTGTTAAAACACCCTTTAACCGACATCGGTTTAAAGCAGTTTTTAGCAGATGCAGAAAAGATGAAACTGGCTTAATTGATTTTAATCCGTTAGCAAGAAATGGAATAAAAAGAATAATAAAAATGTCGGATGGTTTAAAAACTATCCGGCATTTTTATTTTGTATTTGATAGGAACAGGCCATTTTAGGAACAGGCCTCGGCCTGATCCTAAAAGCTGCACCCAAATAACAATACCCGGTAACAACAAATTAAATGGACAAAGCAATTTTAAAAAAACATAGTCTGTCTACAGAAAGTCAGGTATATTTATTGTCACTAATCATTTAAACCTTACTCATCAGCTTATGAAACATTTGATATTATGCTCAGTAATTTTTTTAATGGCGGTTTGTTCAAACGGACAGACAACATTCAAACGGAACGACATTTATTTAGAAGCCGGTGGGAACGGACTTTTTTCATCAGTTAATTATGAGCGGCAATTTACAAAAGAGCCGGGTCTTGGATTTAGATTTGGTATTGGGTTTTATACCGAGAATGCTTTTTATCTGACCATACCGGTTGGCATCAACTATCTTTTCAAATTAAAAAATAACCATTCGTTTATTGAATCCGGGCTTGGTGCAACCTGGACACGAATTGACGCCAAAATATTTGACGACTCAAAAAATTCAAATGGTGACCATTTTGTAAACTTTGTACCGAGTATTGGTTACAGGCGACATACTGATCGAAATGTAATGTGGCGCATTAGTGCGACACCGATTGCGAACAAAAACGGTCTGTATCCCTGGCTTGGACTAGCTATTGGAAAAAGATTTTAATGAAAGTAGCTGTAGGATCAGGGTCTCTCAACAGAAAATAGGCTGGATTTTTTTACACTAACTATCATTCAAATCCGATAGGCTGGTGCCGATAGATATTCACTCCCTGCATTATCCTAATTACAACGATTGAATTAAATGAAATAATAATAGATGAAAAAAGTTGTAGCTGATTTTTCTTAACCGTTGTTAAGCCCGGAGATTATTCGCAATAATGGGATAGATATGGCACCCGGCACCTTCAAGCTGACGCAAAAAATAAATTAAACAATATTCGGTTTACAATTGCCCTTTCAATAATTTTATCCGGTACTAAAAAACAATCTTAAAATATACAATCCATGGAAATTAAACCACTCCAAATAAAATCAGTATTTAGTTCAGAAAAAAAATTATTATTAAAATTTGAGTCATTTCAAAAACTGATCAGTGAACTTAATAAAAAGGAGATCCCTGTTGAAATGGCCAGTTCAATTAATAAAGATATTGACGAGATCAATCGATTTGTAGGTTCAGCTAAAGACGCAAGTAGATTGCTTGGTAAAAGGCAAACTCAAATTGTAACAATGCTTGAAAAGGAACTTAAACTCGTTACCATTAACTACAACCGAAACAAGTGGCTTGCCCTTGGCATGTCCGCTTTTGGATTACCTATTGGTGTAGCATTTGGGCTGAGTATTGGTAATCTGGGTATGCTTGGAATAGGCTTGCCAATAGGAATGGGAATTGGTGTGGCTTTTGGTATGTCATTGGATAAGAAGGCAAAAGAATCGGGCAAACAATTGGAGGTGGAATTAAAATATTAAACGCAAAATCTATTTTACGTTGAAAGTAATTGCAACGATTCAGTATTTGTTGTAAAGAACCCGCAAGAAAAAATAGTGAATTAACTGAAGGGGATAGCTATCGGATTACAAATCGAACCCTCCCCCGACCAACGAATAGCAGATTAAAAAGATCGCAAAATATTTTGACAGAAATACCGCGTAAAAAGAAGGTAAATAAAAGATTGAAATTTATTCTGTACTCCGCCAGCCAACTGTTGGTAGCCGATATTTTGTGATGCAAGCCTTGCTTTTTTGTTAACTGAACGTTATTGCGTTGTGTACAAGTAGTTGAATATCAGATAAATGTCACTTATTTATTCAAACTGTTTTATTGCTTCTTGCATTTTTCTTTCTATTTTAGCGGCCTGATGAAAGTACCTGTTTTTTTTCTGCCGATATTTTTTGTGCTACTGTTTGCCAATGTTAATTCATTTGCCACAAGCGGTTTCATTATCCAGTACCAATCATCTTCACTTCATATAAATTCGCAAGCGTTTAAAAATATTCAAACAGATTTCGATCTCATTTATTTTAAAAGCCTTACGCAATCTAAGGAATACGAAATCCTCATTTTCGAAGAAGTCGAAGACCAGGATTCTGATGAATCATCATCCAGAAAAGAAAGATTTGTAGATGGCTTTCTTTCCGCCTTTTATAATCAATATTGTTTTAATTGTTACCACAACCTTGTGAAACAATCACAATTTCTTTGGTACAATACATCCCACCGATACATTCTGCAAGGAGCGTTGCGGATTTGATTTTAATTCAACAATTAACTGCCCTTGTTTTCAAGATCGGGCATTTCAAGCATTTATTTTTAGGCTTTCTGCCTGTTACAAATGTAGTCAATGAAGGGCCTCTTTCAATGCCAGAATGATTACTATATCTTCATTATACCTACCAATTATTTTCGTTTACAATCATGAAAAGAACAATCCTGCTGGCTGGCTTATTTGCACTTGTGTGTATTAGTAGCTGTGCTCCCAAAAAAGAAGAAAAGGAAGAAGCCGGTAAATACGCCGTTACAAGTCCTTTAAGAGTTGATACTTCCTTTACCAAAGAATATGTAGCCCAGATAAGGTCGATCAAAAACATTGAAATAAGAGCGCTTGAGAAAGGCTTTCTACAAAATATATATGTAGATGAAGGCCAGTTTGTAAAGGCCGGACAAACCTTATTTAAGATTATGCCAAAAATATACGAGGCCGAGTTATTGAAAGCACAGGCTGAAGTAGATGCGGCAGCAATTGAGCTGCAGAACACGAAAGCATTGGTGGATAAAAACGTTGTTTCAAAAAACGAGCAGGCGATGGCACAAGCCAAACTAGACCAGGCAAAGGCTGAAGCATCGCTGGCAAAAATACACCTTTCATTCACGGAGATCAAAGCTCCGTTTGATGGCATCATCGACCGTTTGCCAAAAAAGCTGGGTAGCCTGATAGATGAAGGGGAACTGCTCACTACGCTTTCCGACAATAGCCGGATGTATGCGTATTTCAATGTGTCAGAACCAGAATACCTCGATTATCAAACCAATATTAAAGGCAGAGGCAACAACCAGGTAAACCTGCTACTTGCTAATAACAAGCCATTGAATTATCCGGGAAATGTGGAAACCATTGAAGGTGAGTTTAATAATGAAACCGGCAACATCGCCTTCAGGGCCAACTTTCCAAACCCGGAGCGACTTTTAAAAAATGGTGAAACCGGCAAAGTGCTCATGACGGTTCCATTGAAAAATGCAATGGTTATTCCGCAAAAAGCCACGTACGAAATTCAGGATAAAAAATTTGTTTTTTTGGTAGACAAGAACGGGATAGTGCATTCAAGAGAGATTACCATTACCGGTCAAATGCCGGATTTATATGTAATAAAAACGGGCATCACCGAAACAGATCAAATATTACTCGAAGGTGTTCAAAAGGTAAAGGATGATGAAAAGATTGAGTTTGTATTTCAAAAGCCTGAAGAGGTGATTGCTCATTTGCGGTTAAAAGCCGAATAGTTCATTTAAAATAAACAAGTAAATGTTTAATAAATTTATACAAAGGCCGGTACTATCGATCGTGATATCGCTTATCATTGTTTTCCTTGGTATCCTGGCCATCACTCAATTACCGGTTACTCAGTTCCCATCTATTTCGCCACCAAAAGTAAATGTTACGGC
>JBBQKO010000233.1:0-6730 GCA_038327005.1 Chitinophagales bacterium
ATAATACCGTTTAATTCATTAGAGTCTTTGCAAAGGTTGGCAACCCTATGGTAGGTGTGTACACGCTTGTTGAAAAAATTCAAGCTGTTAGATTAAAATCTGTCGGCGGCAGTATTCTGCTACAGGGTTGCCAACCTTCATAATACTGTTTAATTCATTAGAGTCTTTGTAAAGGTTGGCAACCCTATGGTAGGGTGTGCTCAACCTTTGGTAGGGTGTTCCCAAGGTTGCTGAAAAAAATTAAGCTGTTAGATTAAAATCTGTCGGCGGCAGTATTCTGCTACAGGGTTGCCAACCTTCATAATACTGTTTAACCTACATTGCAGCTCAAAATCCTTAAAATGTTAAAGTTGCGCCTTCGATTTGCTAAAATATCCTTTTATTAAAAAATATTAAATTTGTAAGTGATTGAGCATGGCTTTGAAGCTTTTTAGCAACGGTTTTTCTGAAGTAGTAATTTTCATTGCAGCAACGGAGCCTGCAAATGCCTGCAACGAAATGCAATAGTCGATGATATAAATCTATCTAGTCCTGTGTAAAGAATATAATGCCGGTTCGATTTGTGAATGGTGAATGGTGAATGGTGAATGGTGAATGGTGAATGGTGAATTGTGAAATTTGAATTGTGAATTGTGAATTGTGAATTGTGAATTGTGAATTGTGAAATTTGAATTGTTAATGGTGAATGGTTGAAATATTCACCATTGACCATTAACACTAGTCAAAAAAAAGTTACAAATTAATTCCCTTTAAGGCTTCTTTAAAACTTCTGCCGATGGGCAATGCAATACCCTTTACCATTACTTCGCCCGAGCTTATTTTTTGGATGTAATTTTTTTGCACCGCATAGCTGCGATGGATGCGTATGAAACTACGGAAAGCATGCTTCTTGATCAGGTTGCCCAATGGCGAAAGCACTGAGTATTTTCTGGAAGACGTTATTATGCCGTATAATCTTTCAATGCTTCCAGGTAAATAATTTCATGCAGTTGCAACTTAATCTGCTCATATCCATCTTTAATAAAAATGGTATCCGCACCCAATGTATGATTTAGCAAAGCAGCTTTGTCGCAGGTGCCCATGTAGCGGGTAAGCCGGTCAATTGTTTTGGCAAACCGATCTGCAGTGCAGGGCTTTACTAAAAAATCAAGAGCGGCCATTTCAAAGCCTTCCATTGCGTAGTCGGGGTAAGAGGTAATGAAAATACAGGCAGGTATATGTAGCAGTTGCTTTCTCAATTCGAGACCGCTCATTTCGGGCATATCAATATCCAGAAATAAAACACCTGGCTTAAGTTGTTGTGCGGCCGTCAATGCTGCAAGCGATGAATCATAAACACCCAGCATTTCGATAAAAGGGTAGTCAGCTAAAAATGATACGATAGTAAGTCTGTCACCAGATCGTCATCAACTACCATGCAGGTGATTTTTTTGTCATTCGGTTGTGAGGTTGCATAAAAAAACAGGTGATTCAAATATACCTTTTAATAGGCAAATGTTTTGTACGGCGATTTGTTTTGCTATTGAGCGATTATCACTTTTTGTAACACTAGGGCTGTAGTAGGTTTGTCAGGAACATTTAAAACGATGTAAAATGAAAAATAACAATCCTTTCTTATTTCTTTTTGTAATTGGCGGCACCTTGCTTTTTTCTGCTTGTAAAAAAGACACAGTAACGGCCCCGGTTATTGTTGGCACGTCCATTAGCAATCCTAATTTTATTTGTTTGCATCAACCCGGGGCATCCAGATTTAATGGTCAGTTTGTTATTTTTGATTTAGACCACGATGCGAATAAGGATAAAAAATATTTCATCGTTTCTTTAATAAAAAACGGCGAAGAATTTACCGATAGTTGCAAGGTGTTACAATCACCCAACCCCATCGACAGCCTTGCTTTAAACTGGCCATCGCAGATTAAAAGTGCTGCTTACGGCAGTACCCGTAATATTTTAACTGATGCTAAAAATGCAGTTGGTTTTAATGCACCCAGTCCATGGAATTATGCTCCCCTGCTCACGACTACCAATCTTTACCGCAAATTAAATGACCCTCAATATGCGGCTGCAAAAGCGGGGCAAAAACCTTATGGAAATGATAGTTACAGCAATGTATATTATCCCCAGCCGGGTTTTGCCGACTATCGCAGAAACTACAGAGACATCGTATATTATTTTAAAGAAGGCATTTATACAGATAATACGCCTGATGGCGGATTAAGATCGCTGGATACCATGTTTATTGGTGCAGTCACAATTGACTGGAAAAATATAGACCAGTCTGTGTATGTTGATTTTGAAAGAATCAATTCACCCTCCAGATACTACCGGAAATATTATTATTTTGATTGGACAAACTGGAAATACTATACCGTAAACGAAATAGAACAGCGCAAAGATTACTTAGGTTATGCCCCCGTTTATTAAATCCGCTGGGAGGTGAAATCATATAGCCTCAACAGGTTCTGCAAATGGCCGGATGGATGGAAAAAGAAATAAGTCTACACGAACGGTATTTTTCATAGCGTTACTAAAGCATCTCTAAAAATAGTTTTTTGTTATAAAAATCTGTAATAATAAAATTTATCCCACATGGCAAATACAGCAGGCTCCCATACAAGAAGGGATGCTATACAACAAATTTTAATGGCAACTGCCGGACTCTGTTTATTTACATTGCATGGCTGCGGCAGTGCAAAGCAGCCAACCGAAACTAAACCTGCTCCCCAACAATTAGCACCTTTTTTTATGCCCCCAATGAAACCCCTGCAACCCGGTCCCGGCGGATTGGAGATTCGTACGTGGGTTAGAAGTTCACAAACCAATCAGCAATTTCCCTGTGTTGAATTTGGAGTGGCAGCAAAAAAAATGGGGCCCGAACCGCACTATCACAAAGCGCTGGATGAGTTGATGTATGTGCTGGATGGCACCGCCACCGTGATGGTAGAAGATACAGTGTATGAAATTCCTGCAGGGGGCTGGCACTTTAGGCCAAGGGGCATGGTGCATACGTTTTTCAACAATACCAACCAGTCATTCAGGGGCATTGATATGTATTTTAATCAAAATTTTGAGGACTACCTGGAAGAATTGTTTCATAAAATTATACCCGATATGCGCCAAAATAAATTAACCATGGCGGACCATAGTGTAGCCAAAAAAATGCACGAACTGTATGAAAAATTTAGGCTGGTAGGTTTTCCTGAAAGGCTAAAAACCATTGAGGATAAATACGATTTGTGGTAGGCATCATTTCCGATCCTGCATTTTCTTAACTCCCCATTTTAATTCTTAACCGCCTGCAAACAGGCATAAAATTTTTGTCTGAAAAAGCGTATAGCCTTTTTAGCATTGCAGGTACTTTTTATCACTGCTACCATTGCACAAAATAATAATGGTAGCGTTGAACGCACCGTGCAGCGTGTTAACAATGCCATCAACCGGGGCAAGAGCATCATTGATGTTTTTCAACCCTATCTTTTAAAAGCAAGACAACTATATGGCCACGTGAAGCAACTGACCAACGAAGTAAAAACATCTGCCCGAAATACTAAAAATAACAGGGGGGAAACAGTGGTAGTAATAATAACAATGCAGGTTCCGCAGGAGATAACAATTACAATGAGGCGAATAACGGCGGAGGCAATTCCAATTCGGACCCTGCAGCAGGCTATCCTTCATCCGGCGGCAATTCATCTCCGGGGGCACCCGCTTCAAATGCGGCATCCGGCTATCCTTCAACTAGCGGCAATTCAACACAGGGAGGCTCTTCAGCAGCATCCAATAACGAGGCGGTGGCGCAATATGGGGTGTACAATAATTATACACCACAGCAATATCAACCTATCAATAATGAAGCTTTCATCAACACGGATGGCTCCGGAAACTGGGGCAATCAAAACAGCGGCTTGTACGTCAATTGCCTTGATGTGTTAACCGGCACCGTGGTTGGTGTAGGAGAAGCGGAGGACAATCCCAACAGTGTTGACCTAATGTTTTTTGCGCCTGCCGACGGGCAAAATACCTACGTCTTGATGACGCCATCTTTTGCCCGCAACAATGGCACTGCAACTTACATGACACAACATGCCAGCGATGCCGTAATGAAATGGAAAGACATTACGGAAAGTGAAGTAGCACTCACCAAATTAACCAACACACAATTTGACCGGATCCAGAATAACAATCAAATATCAGGAGCCGTAAAGAATGCAGTAAACTATTCGGGGGTTTACAACAGTGTTGGCAATAAATTGGAAGGGATGGTTTTTGCCGTAAAAGTAGAACAGGAAAACAGAACGGTTTATGCGCTTGTGTCCATTGTAAAACATTTTGGTACCAGCGGCAGCAATGGGTATTTAAAAATAAAAGTTAAGTCGCAAGGCATTGATAAAACCGGAGATGGGTTTGTTGATCCGGGTGCTTATTTACGCTAATTTTTTTTAAACCTTTTCAATCAATGATTATGAAACAGATTTTTAAAACGGTAGTATTTTTTGTTGCCGTATTGTTTGCCGGCTATTATACAAAGGCTCAACCTATCCCGCAAACAAGATCAGTAACATCCAATGTACGCAACACCAATGCGGTACAAAGTATGAAGAGTTTAGATGCTGGCATTTATTTTATTAAAATTAATAATACCGGTAAATACCTGGGTGTAGAAGGCGTTAGTAAAGACAATGGCGTAAGGGTAGTAGAGTGGGATTTTGCAAACCAGGACAATCATAAATTTTACATTGAAAGAAGACCCGATGGGTTTTACACCATTAAAGCGGTACACAGCGATCGCTTTTTAAATATTAGCGAACAGGCTACCAACGACGGCGCCCCTGTGATACAATGGGATTATGTGGAGCAGGATAACCTTTTCTGAAATTTAGTTTATAGTACTTCGCTAAACGGGTGGATCATCCGCAGCAAACAATCCGGTAAAGACATCAAACTGAATGGCAGCACACAAAATAACGCCAATGGTACTGCTATTGAATTAAACGGCAATAGTGAGGCTGGGGCGCAGGCATATACTTTTGAACCAGCGTCAACAGAAACATCAACTGGTGCCACTAATATAAACAGGCCACTGGCTGAAAAGAGGGAAAGTAAAATTCTAATGGCTGCCAATTCAGTGGTGATCATTTTGCCGGGAGGCGGAAAAATTACCCGTTACATTGATCCTAAAATGCGCATGGTTGCCGAAACAAAAGATAAAAAATCAGTTCTGCAACTGGTTAATTCAGATGGGCTATGCAATACATTTACCGCCAAAGTAAGCAGTGTGGTTAAAGAAGATGTGATGACGATTTCCAATGGAAACCTGATTGAGAATTTTGCATCCGGATTAATTTATGATCTAAAGGCCCTGTTCAATGGTGATATTTTAAACAAAGAAAAGTTTCCTTATCCGCAAAACAGGAACCCGATACAGCTAATCACTTCTGTCAAAAATTTTGATGGATTGAGCAATAAGATTGATGAGGCCATCAGCAAGCCGGATAAAACAAGCATCAATCAGGCGATCGCAAATTTTTATCAGCGCCATACAACACAGGCTGAAAGAACCTCCATTCAAAATGCCCGCTTTTATTCTTGCGCTATTACCAGCACGGCAGAGTTTGGGTTGAAAGTAGGCGCCAGCGGTCATTACCTTTTCTTTGGAGCAAAAGCTGGCTTCGAAATGAACAATTCGCAGCAGTATAAGTCTTTGTATTTTGAAGCCACCAAAGAACTGTTTACCATCTCGGCCCGGCCTTCAACCGAAGCAGGTTTCTCTACCACACCGCCAGGCGATGTAAGTAACCTCGGTTATATTTCATCGGTCACATATGGTGTTCGCATAATAGGAAAGGTAGATGTTGAAGATAAAAATGAATCCATGAAGGGCTCCTTAAAAGCTTCTTTTGAAATGGGTATTGCAGGTGCCAAAGTAGATCTTAATACCTACACCACCGCTAATAACTCAAAAAGCGTGGTTACATTATATGCCGTTGGTGGCCAAAACGATAAGATTGGAGTTTGTACAGTTGAAAATATTCAATCTACTATTGATAGCTATTTAAAATCTGCAAACTATCAGGTGGCGCACCCCATCAAATTACAGTTCTCTGCCATGAATGGGCAGTTGATTCGGTTTATGGATGCAACAGATAATTTCACCTACACCGAATGTACGCCGGCAGCATTGCTACAAGAAAGCGAGCAAGTAACGGTTGATAATCTTAGTATTATAAGTGATAACCCGAATTACAATGATTACGACTTTTATGGAAAAATTTGTGTAGCGGCCTATGACAAAAACGGGCAGGAAGTTCCGGCACAACGTGGAGCCAATATGTTGATGGATGTGATTGGCGAACAGGAAATTGATTTAGATGACCCTGCTTTAAAAGTTTTTAACCCGGGCACCACAGTAAAATACAATTTCCCAAATGGCAGCTCAAACGGAGCCTATCTTGATGTGTACTTTGCTTTGTTTGATTAGGATGGCGATACCGATTGGGGGACTGGTGATGATGACCAGTTTTCGTTCAGGAATTCGGACAAGGATAAAGTTTACGAATTAGGGCAAACCAGCAGGCGATTGTGTAGACGAAGAATTTATTTGAACGATCACTTGTACGGCGGAGGGATAGGCGATATGCTTTGGAATGCCAATGACCAGACTGGTGTAAGTGTCAAATACTTCCTGACCAGGTTGATATTATTACTCATCCCGTTAAAAATGCAATTTGTT